>JASGDR010000514.1:0-12029 GCA_047607095.1 Caulobacter sp. | reverse complement strand
GCCGTGCTGCGCGGCAAGGTGCGCGAGCGCCTGGCCGCCCAGCGTCGTCCCGACCCGCGCCTGCGGGCCGCCGCCCAGGTGCTGGCCGACCTGGAGGGCGACGTCGAGGGCTTCGCGTCCCTGTTCACGCCCTCGCAGCAGGTGCTGCCGCCGATCGGGGCGCAGATCGCCCGCCGTTACCTGGCCGTCGGCCGCGTGGCCGAGGCCCTGGCGGCGCTGGACGCCTCGGCCCCCGGTCTCGGGATCGTCGAGCAGGCCGACGTCGGCGCCGTGGCTTGGAACGAGGCCCGCATCGTCGCCCTGGAGGCCGCGGGCGAGCCGCTGGAGGCCCAGGCCGTGCGCTGGGCCGGCTTCAAGGCCACCCTGTCGGTCGACATGCTGCGGGCCTTCCTCAAGGGGCTGCCCGACTTCGAGGACGTCGAGGCCGAAGACCAGGCGCTGGACTACGCGCAGGGCTATCCCGACCCCTACAAGGCCCTGGCCTTCCTGACCGCCTGGCCGTCGGCCGCGGGGGCCTCGCGGCTGGTCATGGAGCGGGGTCCGGCCCTGCACGGCGACCGGCCCGAGGTGCTGGAGCCGGCCGTCCGCCTGCTGGAGCACCGCCATCCTCTGGCGGCCACCGTGCTGCTGCGGGCGATGGTCGACGACGTGGTGCGCTTCGGCCGCGCCGACCGCTACGCCGACGCCGCCCGCTGGGTGCTGGAGGCGGAGTCGCTGGCCCCCGGCCTGCCGGACGACGCGGCGATCGACGATCATCCCGCCTGGGCCCGGCGCGTAGCGGGCTACCGGCGTCTGTAGGGAGGGGGTGCGACACGGCGTCGCAGGTCCCGCAATCCCCTGATAAGCAAAGCCTTAAACGTCGGGCGCGCAAAGCTGGTCGTCTCGTCCGCAGCCGCCGCGATGCTCCGTTTGAACTGGTTCCGCCCCGTCCCGTCGACGCCCGAACTGCTGAAGGCGCAGGTGCGCGCCTTCTCGCGGCAGGTACCGATGATGTACGCGCTGGTGCTGGTCAACACGATCGTCCTGTCGGCGACCCATTTCACCAGCTCGCCGAAGCTGCTGACGCTGGGCTTTCCCTGCCTGCTGACCCTGGTCAGCGTGGCGCGGCTCGTCATCTGGTGGCGGGCGCGCAGGGCCGCCGTCGACCAGGCCGGAGCCCGCCGGCTGCTGCGCCAGACCCTGATCTTCGCCGGCGCGCTGGGCCTGGGCTTCACGCTGTGGGCGTTCAGCCTGTTTCCCTACGGCGACGCCTTCGCCAAGGCGCACGTGGTGTTCTACATGGCCATCACGGCCATCGGCTGCGTGTTCTGCCTGATGCACATGCGGGCGGCGGCGTTCCTGCTGACCGCCATCGTGGTCGGGCCGATCACCGTCTTCCTGCTGGCCAGCGGCAATCCGGTGCTGACGGCGATCGGCTTTAACATGGCCCTGGTGGCGGTAGCCATGCTGGTCATCCTGTTGATTTCGTACCGCGACTTCTCCCGGATGGTGGAGTCGCGCAGGGGCCTGGAGGAGCGCCAGGCCGAGATCCAGAGCCTCAGCGACGACTATCTGCGCCTGGCCAACCTGGACGGCCTGACCGGCCTGCCCAACCGTCGCCAGTTCTTCTCGCGCCTGCAGCGGGTGACCGACGAGGCCGCCGCCGAGGGGCGCCGGTTCGTGGTCGGGGTGATCGACCTCGACGGCTTCAAGCCGGTCAACGACGCCTACGGCCACGCCGTGGGCGACCGGGTGCTGGTCGAGGCCGGCGACCGCCTGACCCGCGACCACGGCCAGCCGCTGTTCGTGGGCCGGCTGGGCGGCGACGAATACGGCCTCATCATCGATGCCGACCTCGACCCCGAGGCGCTGCAGCGCCTGGGCGCGGACCTGTGCGCGGCCCTGCGCGAGCCCTACTGCTTTCCGGGCGTCACGGCCCAGGTCTCCGGTTCGGTGGGCTTCGCGGTCTATCCGCAGGCCGCGACCGCGCCCAGCCTGCTCTACGAGCGCGCCGACTACGCCCTCTATCACGCCAAGCAGAACGTCCGCGGCGCGGCGGTGGTGTTCTCGGCCGACCACGAGACGGCCATCCGGACCGCCGGCCTGATCGAGCAGGCCCTGCGCCACGCCGACATGAACGCCGAGTTCCGCCTGGCCTTCCAGCCCCTGGTCGACATCAGGAGCGAACGCACCATCGGCTTCGAGGCCCTGGCCCGCTGGACCAGCCCGTCCCTGGGCCTGGTCTCGCCCGCCGACTTCGTGCCGGTCGCCGAGCGTTCGGGGCTGATCGCGGGCATGTCGCCGGTGCTGCTGGGGTGGGCCCTGGAGGCCGCCGCGACCTGGCCCGACGACATCCGCCTGTCGTTCAACCTTTCGGTTCGCGACATCGCTTCGCCCGAGCAGATCGACCGCATCATCGAAATCATCCAGGCCAGCGGCGTCGATCCCGGCCGCATCGACCTGGAGGTCACCGAGACCGCCGTCATGCGCGACTTCGACCAGGCCGCCCGGTCGCTGGCGTCGCTGAAGGCGCTGGGCGTGCGCATCGCGCTGGACGACTTCGGGGCCGGCTATTCCAGCCTCAGCTACGTGCACCGCCTGCCGATCGACAAGCTGAAGATCGACGGCAGCTTCATGCGCGGGCTGGAGGCGACCGACAAGCGCCGGGCCATCGTCAAGACCATCCTCGACCTCTGCCGCAACCTGGGCCTCGACTGCGTGGTCGAGGGCGTCGAGGCGCCCGAGCAGCTGGTGCTGCTGCAGCCGCTGGGCTGCCGCGTGGTGCAGGGCTTCCTGTTCGCCAAGCCGATGCCGGGCGAGGCCGTGGCGGCGTATCTGGCGGCCGAGCGGGATCAGTCCACCGAGAGCGTCGAAGCGCTGCGCTCGGCGGGGTAGGGGGCGATCAGGCCGTTCGCCGGCGGCGGGCGATCCTGCCGAGATGGATGCGAGCCCGCGCCAGATCGATCGCCAGCACCGCCGGCGCTCCGACCAGCGTGGGCAGGCCGAGCGGCGAGAAGAAGAACACCAGATAGCCGATGAACTGCGGCGAGTTCGGATCGAACCCGTACATCTCCATCCCGGTCAGCTGCACGACGCAGGCCCCGGCCGCGAAGCATGTCGGCCACATGGCGTAGGCGCCCAGTTGGGCCAGCTCGCCCAACCAGGGCCGTAGCAGGCGCGTGAACGCCAGGCGCAGGGCGAGGGCGCAGGCGAAGGCCCAAAGCAGCCAGAGGACGATCTTCAAGCTGTCCATGGCGGAAGCTTAGCCGCCCTCGTCGCGCGCGCCTAGAGCGACAACGCCGGTCTTCGAAATCCTCCCGATGCGATCAAATCCAGTAGCGCCGTTCGCCAAGCTGTGATTGCATCGAGAAAAATAAGGGGAGAGGAACGAATGGAACTGGTCCAATGGCCGGCGCTGATTGTGTTGGCGGTCGGCGTCGTGGTGTGGGGAAGCGTCATTCTGGCCAGGAACTGGCGGGATGCTCCCGCCAAGGCCGACGAAGACATCGACTAGTCTTTCAAGTTCTCGCGGATCGACGGTGAAGCCGCTCTGAACGGGCGGCGTGATCGCGCGCGGGCCCGGCTCGCGCGCGATTTGACCTGTCCCAGGCCCGTCCACGACCGGCGGCGCGAATCCTGGCGCGGGCAGGCGGGCTCGACTAGCTTGCCGGCATGACCGACACGCCCCTTTCCGCCCTCAAGCCCATCGTCCTGACCACCGACGCCGGCGTCGCCTTCCTGCAGCGCCATCCGGCGACGCGCGAGGTGGCGACCGAGGCGTCGGAGACGGGGCTGGTGCGGGCGAGCCTGCACTTCGTCGACGCCATCGAGCCGCCGCCGGAAGAGCAGTGGGCCATGCCCAACGCCGATGTTCCCGAGGATCGGCCGCACGACCTGAGCTTCGGCAACACCGGCCACGCGCCGCCCTACGGATTCTGGATCACCCACCCTGACGTGCTGGCCTGGGCGACCGACTTCGTCGAGGACGAACGGGCCGACTGGGAGGTTCTGGTCTGGCTGAAGGAGGCCTGAGGGGGCGACGTCCGAAAGCTTGGCCTTTTTCATCCATCGCCTTCCTGGGCCTTGTGCCCAGGATCCATCGTTCCACTGCTCAGACCTTTCAGGAACGGCCTGGGTTTGAGCTGTCGCCGGCATGGGCCCTCGCCACGAGGGCGAGGGAGGCGATTGAGAGTGATGCTTCGAGGAAGGTGTCGCATGCAGGCGCGTCTGATCACGGCGAACTGCGGCCGATAGACAGAAAACCTTGTCAGACAGAGTTGGTGCGGGCGGTCGGGGTCGAACCGACACTCCTTTCGGAACCGGATTTTGAGTCCGGCGCGTCTACCAGTTTCACCACGCCCGCGCTTCGCTGCTTGCCCGGGGGGCGAAGCGAAGAGGCGACTACCTAGCAGTGGTCGCCCGGAAGTTCCAGAGGCGTTTGCGGGTGCGTGATACTCGTCCTTCGACAAGCTCAGGATGAGGACCAGTCCACCGGCCTTGCAGCCGAAAACCTCACCCTGAGCTTGTCGAAGGGCGGGGTTTTCGTGTCTCGAACTCACCCCAGCCACGGCGCCTTGGCCAGCCTCTCGGCCAGGAACTCCATCAGCACGCGCACCCGCGCGGGACGGATGGCGCTGGGCGGGGTGACGAGGTGCATGGCGATGGGCGGCGGGGTCCAGTCGGCCAGGATCTGTTCCAGGCGGCCCTCGGCGACGTCTTTCCAGACCATGAAGTCGGGCTGCATGGCCAGCGCCTGGCCTTCCAGCAGCAGGGCGCGGAAGACGTCGGCGTTGTTGGCGCGCAGCTGGGCCGGCACGCTGATGGCGTACTGGCCGTGCTGGGCGTGCTCGAACCGCCAGGCGTCGCGCGAGCGGCCGCCGGTGTAGAAGAGGGCCCGGTGTCCGGCGAGGTCCTTCGGGTGGCTCGGCCGTCCGTGGCGGTCGAAATAGCCGGGTGAGCCGACCAGCATCACCCGCACGCGGCAGAGGCGCCGGGCCAGCAGGCTCGAATCCTCCAGCGCCGAGATCCGCAGGGCTAGATCGAAGCCGTCCTCGACGATGTCGACCAGCTGGTCCGACAAGGAGAGCTCGACCGACACCTCCGGATAGAGGGTGAAGAAGTCGGAGAGGGCGGGGCCCAGATAGCCGATCCCGAACGACATCGGCGCGGCTAGGCGCACCACGCCTCGCGGCGTGGCCGACTGGGCCGAGGCCTCCAGCTCCAGCGCCTCGCCGTCGGCCAGCAGGCGGCTGGCGGCCTCCAGCGAGCTCTGGCCGCTGTCGGTCAGGGAGAGGCGGCGCGAGGTGCGGTGGAAGAGGGTGGCGCCCAGTCGTTGCTCCAGCCGCGACACGGCTTTCGAGACCGTGGCGTTCGACAGGCCCAGGTCCTTTGCGGCCCTCGCGAACGAGCCGGTTTCGGCCACCTTGGCGAACACGGCCCAGGCCTCGAAGTCGGGAAGCTTCATCATGTCGTTTTTGGAAATGGTTTCTTTCGACCATTTCTATTTCGGATCGAACGATCTGTCTCCATCTTCCTCGTCAACGGAGACGCCGACACGGCTTCCCCACCTGACACACCGGGAGATCGACATGATCGAAGTTCGCAAGTTCGACAGCCTGGGCGGCGCCAACCACGGTTGGCTGGACGCCAAGCACCACTTCTCGTTCGCCGGCTACCATGATCCCAAGCGCGTCCATTGGGGCGCCCTGCGGGTCTGGAACGACGACACCATCGCCGCCGGCACGGGCTTCCCGCCGCACCCGCACAACGACATGGAGATCATCACCTATGTCCGCGAGGGGGCCATCACCCACCAGGACAGCCTGGGCAACAAGGGCCGCACCGAAGCGGGCGACGTGCAGGTGATGAGCGCCGGCACCGGCATCCGCCACTCGGAGTACAACCTCGAGCCGGGCGTGACCAAGATCTTCCAGATCTGGATCATTCCGGACCGCGGCGGCGAGCCGCCCGCCTGGGGCGCCAAGCCGTTCCCGAAGGGTGATCGCTCCGGCAAGTTCGTGGCTCTGGCCAGCGGCTTCAAGGACGACGCCGACGCCCTGCCGATCCGCACCGACGCCCGCGTTCTGGGCGCGACGCTGAAGGCCGGTGAAGAGACCGAGTATTCGCTGGGCGACGGTCGCCACGCCTATCTCGTGCCCTCGACGGGCAAGGTCGAAGTCAACGGCGTCGCGCTCGACACCCGCGACGGCGCGGCGATCGCCAACGAGAACACCATCCGGGTGAAGGCTCTGGAAGACGCCGAGCTCGTGCTGGTCGACGCCGCGTAAAAACACCGCGGCATTCCTTCAAGACGCGGCGCAGGTCGCCGCGTCTTTTCCTCCCCAACCTTAAGAAGACTTCATCTAGGAGACTCCCATGGCCAAGGTTCTGGTCCTTTACTACTCGTCGTACGGCCACATCGAGACGATGGCCAAGGCCGTCGCCGAAGGCGCTCGCAGCGCCGGCGCCACCGTCGATATCAAGCGCGTTCCGGAAACCGTGCCGGAAGAGATCGCCAAGGGCGCTCACTTCAAGCTGGATCAAGAGGCTCCGATCGCCACCGTCGCGGAGCTGGCCGACTACGACGCCATCATCGTCGGCACCGGCACGCGTTTCGGCCGCATGAGCTCGCAGCTGGCCGCGTTCCTCGACCAGGCCGGCGGCCTGTGGGCCCGCGGTGCGCTGAACGGCAAGGTCGGCGGCGCGTTCGTCTCGACCGCCACCCAGCACGGCGGCCAGGAAACCACCCTGTTCTCGATCATCACCAACCTGCTGCACTTCGGCATGACGATCATCGGCCTGCCCTATAGCCACCAGGGCCAGATGAGCAACGACGAGATCGTCGGCGGCGCGCCCTACGGCGCCACCACCGTCGCCGGCGGCGACGGCAGCCGCCAGCCCACCCAGATCGACCTGGACGGCGCCCGCCACCAGGGCGAGCTGATCGCCGCCGCGGCCATCAAGCTGCACGGCTGATCCGGAGATAGATGGCGGCGGGTTCCTCCCCCATCCCGACCCGTCGCCACCCGGCCGCGTCGCGCTTCATCCTCCCCCAAGGAAGCGCGGCGCGGCTTTTCTTTTGGAAAACGGCGGCTTAACCGCGTTTGGAAGCGTCGCGTTCAGGTTGATGCGCCAATATGTCCGCACGCAGGGGACAGCGAGGCGGGCGTGGCGAAGAAGGCGAAAGCAGCGAAGCGGAGGTCGGGAATGGCCGACTTCATGACGCTTCTGGTCTGCATCGCCTGCACCGTCTGGGCCTTCAGGACGATCGTCGGCCTCGGCGGCTGATTAGCGCTTGGCGGCGCGCCAAGAAGGCGGCACTTGAGCGGCTGAAGACTCTCCAGCCCCAGGCCAGCCTCAGGACGCCGCCCCTCATGAACACGCAATCCGCCCAGGGCGTCACGATCGTCGATCACCCGTTGGTGCAGCACAAGCTGACCCTGATGCGGGACAAGGAAACCTCGACCAAGACCTTCCGCGCCCTGATGCGCGAGACCGCGACCCTGATCTGCTACGAGGTCACGCGCGAGCTCTCGATGGACGAGGTCGAGATCCAGACCCCCGTCGCGCCCACCAAGGCCAAGGTCATCGCCGGCAAGAAGCTGGTCTTCGCCCCGATCCTGCGCGCCGGCCTGGGCATGGCGGAGGGCATGCTCGACCTGGTGCCCGCCGCCCGCGTGGCCCATATCGGCCTCTATCGCGATCCCGAGACGCTGGAAGCGGTCGAATACTACTTCAAGACCCCGGAAGACATCGCCGACCGCCTAGTCGTCGTCGTCGATCCGATGCTGGCCACCGGCCACACGGCCGTCGCCGCCATCGATCTCCTGAAGAAGCGCGGCGTGCGCGACCTGCGCTTCGTCTGCCTGCTGGCCTCGGTTCCGGGCGTGGAGACGCTGCGCGCGGCTCACCCCGACGTGCAGATCTGGACGGCGGCGGTGGACGCCTCGCTCAACGACCACGGCTATATCGTGCCGGGCCTGGGCGACGCCGGCGACCGCACTTTCGGTACGCGCTGACCCGTCGGCGCGCGCCGGCCCCAAAGCGGGGCTATTTGTGCGTATGCGCACTTGCGCGACTCCACGGGCGCGGTAAGCAACGGCGTTAACCTTTCGGGACGCCATGCTGGTCACGCCGCCGTTGATCTTTGTCGCAGACGACGACGCCCTGACGCGCGAGCTGGTCGAAATCCAGCTCGGGCGCGGCGGATACGGCGTGCGCACCTTTCCGACGGTGGAAGACCTGTTGTCGGCGGTCGAGGCCGCGCCTCCGGCCTTGATCCTGCTCGACGTGCGCATGCCGGGCCTGTCGGGCCTGGACGCCCTGCGCAGCCTGAAGGCCGCGCCGGGCGGGGCCGAGATCCCGGTGCTGATGCTGACGGGGGAGGGGCGGCTCGACCGGATCGTCCAGGCCCTGCAGCTGGGCGCGGCGGGCTACGTGATGAAGCCCTTCACCGGCAAGGCGCTGCTCGACCGTATCGGCGAGGTGCTCCAGGCCGGCGCCTGACCGCGCGGGTCAGCAGCAGTCCGCCTGCTCCAGGCGATAGCCCGATGAAACGGCGGGCTCGAAGCCGGCCGCCTCCGACCCGAAGGCGCCGACCAGCAGTCGATACGGGGCCGGCCGCGACGGGCCGAAGAACAACACCTGCGACAGGGGCAGCGGTTCGCTGAGGAACGCCGGCGTCCGTCGGCCGCCGTCCAGGATGAGCACGCGATAGGTTCCGGTCTCGCCGGACGGGCGCACCCCGACGGCCAGGTCAGCGCGGCCGTCGCCGTTGAAGTCGCCCTGGGCGAGATAGGGGCGATAGTCCGGCTGGGCCTTCCAGACGCCTTCGCTGACCGTCCGTTGGCGGAGCAGGTCCTCGTCGCAGCCGCAGTCCGCCTCCCGGGCCCAGCCATGACCCGGATGCAGGAGCTTCCAGGTCGCCAGGCGCAGGCGGAAATCCGCCGGCGCGCCGGGCGGAGGCCTCGACGTCGCGAACACGGCCGCGGCGCCCGCCACGACCAGCACGCCCAACACGGCCATGGCCGTCCAGCCGGATTTCATCCCGTTTCCCCCCCAACAGATTCGCCCGGCCGATCATGGCCCGGGCCGCGCCCAGGAAAAAAGGCCGGGGATCGCTCCCCGGCCTTTCGTTCGTCAGGGTCGCGAGACCGATCAGATTTCCTGGTTGTACTTGCCCACCCGGGCGCCCAGGCGCGGCTTCACTTCCTCGCGGAAGAGGGCGCGCATGTCGTCTTCCGACCGGGTGCTTTCGACCACGACCACCACCTCGGGCTTGTTCGACGAGGCGCGGACCAGCACCCACGAGCCGTCTTCCAGGTGCACGCGCACGCCGTTGACGGTGATGACCTCGGTGATCTTGCGGCCCAGGATCGAGCCGCGGGCGGCGAACAGGTCCTCGTATTCCTTCACCACCTCGGCGACGACGCCGTACTTCTTCTCGTCGTCGCAGTGCGGGCTCATGGTCAGCGAGGTGAAGGCGACCGGCAGGGCCTTGCGCAGGTCGCTCAGCTTCTTGTCCGGGTTGCGGTCGAGCATGGCCAGCACGGCGGCGGCGGCGGTCAGGCCGCAGTCGTAGCCGTAGCCCAGCGGGTCGTTCATGAAGAAGTGGCCGCTCTTCTCGAAGCCGGCCAGGGCGCCCGTCTCGGCGCTCTTGCGCTTGATGTAGCTGTGGCCGGTCTTCCAGTAGATGACCTTGCAGCCGTGTTCCTTCAGGATCGGGTCGGTGGCGTACAGGCCGGTCGACTTGACGTCGACGACGAAGGTCGCGCCCGGGTGCAGCGGGGCGAGATCGCGGGCCAGCATCAGGCCGATCTTGTCGGCGAAGATCTCCTCGCCCTCGTCGTCGACCACGCCGCAGCGGTCGCCGTCGCCGTCGAAGCCGAAGGCCAGGTCGGCGCCGTGCTCGCGGACGGCCTTGGCCATCTCGTGCAGCATCTCCAGGTCTTCCGGGTTCGGATTGTACTTGGGGAAGGTGTAGTCGAGATCCGTGTCCATCCCGATGACGTCGGACACGCCCATGCGCTGCAGGGCGTCGACGGCGAAGGCGCCGGCGGTGCCGTTGCCGCAGGCGGCCAGCACCTTCAGCGGGCGGGTCACCTTGGCGCGGGTGGCGACGTTGGCGATGTAGCGCTCGGCCTGGCCCTCGACGCGGATCAGCTTGCCGCCCTCGCGCTCGACGAACTTGGCGCCCAGGACGATGTCCTTGAGCTTGCCCATCTCGTCCGGACCGAAGGTCAGCGGCTTCTGGGCGCCCATCTTCACGCCGGTCCAGCCGTTTTCGTTGTGGCTGGCGGTGACCATGGCCACGCACGGGATGTCGAGGTCGAACTGGGCGAAATAGGCCGTGGGCGACAGGGCCAGGCCGATGTCGTGAACTTCGCAGCCGGCGCTCAGCAGGCCCAGGATCAGCGCGTTCTTGATCGACGACGAATAGGAGCGGAAGTCGTGGCCGACCACGATCTTCGACTGGCCCAGCTCATGGATGTAGGTGCCCAGGCCAAGGCCCAGGGCCTGAACGCCCAGCAAGTTGATCTCGGGGCCGAACAGCCAGCGCGCATCGTATTCGCGGAACCCCGTCGCCTTGACCAGCGGCTCGTTTTCATAAGCGGCGGTATTCGGAACCAGATCGGCGCGGGGAGTCGAGAACATAGGAGCTCGCTTCAATGAGTGGTGTGGTGCGTTTAGCTGTCGGAGTGGTTGCTCGCCACCCTCTTCGTATGACGATGATCGATCAATGTGACGGTTGATCGAGATTTGGCGTCGCGCAGGGCGCCTATTGTGCGGCCTCGCCGGTGGCGGCGGCCGCGGCGTCGGCTTCGCGCTGGCGGCGTTCCTCGCTGCGGCGGGCCGAAGTCTTCTCCTTTTCGATCAGCGCCTTCATTTCCGGGGTCTGCTGCAGGGGCGTCGCGCCGAAGGGGCCGGGCGAACGCGCGCCGTAACCCTGCGGCCAGACCATGGAAAAGGCGACCATCGCCAGGGCGATCAGCGCGCAGAGAGGCATGAAGATGCGATCGGGCATTGTCCGGCTATAGCACGTCGTTCGTGGCGGGACAGGGGCGATGCGGGCGCGAGGGTTGACGCAGCGTCGTCCGGCCCGGCGTCGGGCGGCTTGACGGCGGCCCCGCGCGGCCTTAGCCCGCCGTTGACCAATCAAGGGAGTTCCGATGCCCGTCCTCGTCCTGCTTCGCCACGGCCAGAGCCAGTGGAACCTCGAGAACCGCTTCACCGGCTGGGTGGACGTGGATCTCACCGCCGAGGGCGAGGCCCAGGCCCGCAAGGGCGGCGAGCTGATCAAGGCCGCCGGACTCGACATCGACGAGGCCTTCACCTCGGTCCAGACCCGCGCCATTCGCACCTGCAATCTGGCGCTCGACGCGGCCGCGCAGAGCTTCGTGCCGGTGACCAAGGATTGGCGCCTGAACGAGCGCCACTACGGCGGCCTGACCGGTCTCAACAAGGCCGAGACCGCCGAGAAGCACGGCGAGGAGCAGGTCACCATCTGGCGCCGCTCGTACGACGTTCCGCCCCCGGAGCTCGCGCCCGGCGGCGAGTACGACTTCGCGGCCGACCGCCGCTACAAGGGCGCGACCCTGCCGTCGACCGAAAGCCTGGCCACGACGCTCGTCCGCGTGCTGCCGTACTGGGAAGAAGCCATCGCGCCGAAGCTGAAGGCCGGCGAGAACATCCTGGTGGCCGCCCACGGCAACTCGCTGCGCGCCATCGTCAAGCACCTGTTCGCGGTGCCGGACGACCAGATCGTCAAGGTCGAGATCCCCACCGGCAACCCGCTGGCCATCGAGCTGGACGCCGATCTCAAGCCCGTTGGCGCCCGTTACCTCGACGAGGCCCGCGCCGAGAAGCTGCCGACGATCGGCTGAAATCGTTCTTTCAGGTCTTGCGGGGATCCCTTCGTCGAAGAGGGAAGGGAACCCTAGGTCGTTTCAGGTCTTGTCTGCGCGCAGGAAGTGCCTGGAAACACGACGTTAATGCTGCCGGGCGCATCAAGTAGGCGTACCCTTTCGAGGGAAAAAGACGCGAGCTTGCAT
>JASGDR010000513.1:0-5706 GCA_047607095.1 Caulobacter sp. | reverse complement strand
GGTTCGGTCGCGGCTTTCAAGGGCGTGCCGTTCGCGGCGCCGCCCGTCGGCCCGCTGCGCTGGCGCGCGCCGCAGGCTCCCAAGGCCTGGACCGCCGTCCGCCCGGCGGCCGAGTACGGTCCCGACTGCGCGCAGAACCCGTTCCCCGGCGACGCCGCGCCGCTGGGCGTCAAGCCGGCCGAGGACTGCCTCTATGTGAACGTCTGGACGCCGAAGGACGCGATCAAGGCCAAGGCCAAGAAGCCGGTCATGGTCTGGATTTACGGCGGCGGCTTCGTCAACGGCGGCTCCTCGCCGTCGGTCTACGCCGGCGACCGCTTCGCCCGCGACGGGGTGGTGCTGGTCAGCTTCAACTACCGGGTCGGCCGTTTCGGCTTCTTCGCCCATCCGGCGTTGAGCGCCGAGAACGCCGACGGCCTTCTGGGCAACTACGCCTTCATGGACCAGATCGCGGCCCTCAAGTGGGTCAAGGCCAACATCGCCGCCTTCGGGGGCGATCCGGACAACGTCACGATCTTCGGAGAGTCGGCCGGGGGCATGTCGGTGCACGCCCTGCTGACCACGCCGCTGGCCGAGGGGCTGTTCGACAAGGCCATCATCCAGTCCGGCGGCGGGCGGCCCCGTCTCTTACCGTCGCTGCCGATCAAGGCCGCGCCGGGCGAGCGTTCGGCCGAGAGCGTGGGCCTGGCCTTCGCCGCCAAGGCCGGCGTGACGGGGGAGGGGCCTGAAGCCCTCGCGGCCCTGCGCGCTCTGCCGGCCGACGCCGTGGTCGACGGCCTGAACATGGCCACCTCCGGCGTGCCCACCTGGAACGGCGGGCCGATGTACGACGGCAAGCTGGTCTCCAAGCCGGTGCTCGACGCCTACGCCGCCGGTCAGTGGACGAAGACGCCCGTGCTGGTCGGGGCCACCGGCGCCGACGGCTTCTTCTTCGGGGGAACGCGCGACCAGGTCTTCGCCCCGTTCGGCGACAAGCGCGCCGAGGCCGAAAAGCTCTACGACCCGACCGGCGACGGCGACATCAAGGTCTACGGCTGGAAGGCCGCCGGCGACCGGATGTTCATCGAGCCCGCTCGCGAGGTGGCCCGGACCCTGTCGGCGCAAGGCCAGCCGGTGTGGTCGTTCCGCTTCTCCTACGTGGCCGAGAGCCAGCGCAAGGAGTGGTGGGGCGCCCCGCACGCCACGGAGATCCCGTTCTTCTTCGACACGGTCGACGCCCGCTACGGCGCGGCCCTGACCCCGGCCGACGCGGCCGCCGCCAAGGCCGCCCACGCCTACTGGATCGCCTTCGCGACCAAAGGGGTTCCCGACGTCGCCGGTCAGCCGGCCTGGCCCAGGTACGACGCGGCGAGCGACGTGATCATCGACTTCACCAACGACGGCGTGAAGGTCGGGCCGGATCCGTCGAAGGCGCGCCTGGACCTCGTCCGGGCGACCACGCCTCCACCGGCGGGGAAGTGACATGGCCGAGCGACTGGCCGATGCGGTGATCGACCGCGACACCTTCATGGCCCTGCGCCGTGTCCTGCCGGCGGCCACCAAGGCCTGCCTGCAGGACACCTTCGGCATCAGCGAGACCACCTGGGTCAAGCTGCGCGACGGCCGCCCGGTCAAGCGGACGACGCTGGAGCGGCTTCTGGAGAGGTACCGCCGGATGTGCGGAGAAATGGAACGGCGGGCGGCGTGAGTACGTGATCCTCGTCCTTCGACAGGCTCGGGATGAGGATCATTGATGCGGCGGCTCAGTGGAAAACCTCACCCTGAGCTTGTCGAAGGGCGAGGTTTTCGCTCGGCGGCGTCAGCCGCCGATCTTCGGCAGCCCGTCCATGATCGCCGTCAGGGCCAGCACCGTCTGGCCCTCCATGGCGCTGTGGCCGGCGTCGGTCTTGACGTAGCTCGACGGCGGCGCGCCCTCGGCTTCCAGCGCCGCCACCAGCCGCGAGGCCTGCGACAGCGGGCAGACCTGGTCGAAGCGGCCATGCACGATGTGGATGTCCAGGCCCTTCAGCGCGGCGGCGTTGCGCACGATGTAGTCCGGCTCCAGGAACAGGCCGTTGGCGAAGAAGTGGGCCTCGATCTGGGCGAAGCACAGGGCGAAGTCGGCCTCGCCGAACTTTCCGGCGTCGGCGTTGTCGGGGATCATGTTCGAGATCGTGCCTTCCCAGACCGACCAGGCCACGGCCGCCTGAAGCTGGCGTTCGCGCTCGGCCTCGTTTGCGGGGACCATGTCGAAGATCTTCTTGTAGGCGCCCATGATGTCGCCCCGGTCCTCCGGCGCGATCACCTCGACGAAGGCCTTCCACTCGTCGGGATAGGCGATGTAGGCGCCCGGCTCGGTCAGGGCGTACGGGGTCGCGGTGAAGGCCGCCGCGTTGCCCTGGTACATGTAGAGCAGGTCTTCGGTCGCCCCGAGGAAGATGCCGCGCAGGATCAGCGAGGCCACCTTGTCGGCGTGGCGGATGGCGTAGGTCAGGGCCAGGGTGCTGCCCCAGCTGCCGCCGAACACGTGCATGCGGCCGGTGATCCCCAGCGCATCGCGCAGCTTGTTGATGTCGGCGACGAGGTGGTCGGTGGTGTTGTTGGTCAGGGCGACTTGCGGACCGGCCGAGGCCACGGTCGGCTGGCTTTTGCCGCAGCCGCGCTGGTCGAACAGAATGACGCGATAACGCTCGGGATCGAAGAACCGGGCCATCGGCGGGGCGCAGGCGCCGCCGGGGCCGCCGTGCAGGAACATCACCGGCTCGCCGTCCGGATTGCCGTATTCTTCCCAATTGAGCTTGTGGTCGGGCGCGCCGTCGACTTGCAGCAGCCCGCTCTTGTTGGCGGTCGGCTGGGCGTACTTCCACTCGGTGGTGACCTTGCTGGTCGTGCGCAGCGTCGAGAAATTCATGGCCGGTCTTCCGTAAGCGACTCCGAGCAGGAGGCTTACCAGTTCGACCTGATCCAGGCTTGCAGCAAATGACCCCGGCCGCGCCCAGGGGCGCGGCCGGGGAGTTTCAGCCTAGTACTTGTAGGTGAAGCCCATGAAGAACCGGCGACCAAAGTAGCCTTGCTCGGTCAGGCGGATGTCGCCCGCCGTCGCGCGTTCCTCTTCCTTCGTCAGGTTCTTGCCCTCGACGAAGAACTGCAGGCCCTGCGGACCCGGCTTCCAGCTGATCTTGCCGTCCAGATAGCCGGTCGGCTCCTTGAACACCGGCTGACCCGAGGTGTCGGCGGCCGAGTACAGGTACTTGGAGCGGTAGTTGTAGGCCAGGCGGGCGTTGATCCCGCGCTTGTCGTACCAGAGCGTCAGGTTGGCGCTGCTCTTCGACAGGCCCGGGAAGGGCAGGGGCGAGCCGTCGAGCGTGGAATAGAGCTCGACGTCCTTGGCTTCCTGGTAGGTGTAGTTGGTGTCGACGCCGAAGCCCGACAGCAGCCCCGGCAGGAAGGTGAAGGCCGTCTTGCTGGTCAGCTCGATGCCCGAGATCTTGGCGCCGTTGCCGTTGACGTAGGTGTTGTAGTTGTAGAGCGTGCCGTCGCCATAGACGTCGACCTTGCCGATCAGCGTCTTCGACGACAGGTAGAACGACTTGATGTCCTTGTAGAACAGGCCGATCGAGATCTGGGTGTCGTTGTTCGGATAGTATTCGAACGACAGATCGTACTGATTGGCGCGATAGGGCTTCAGGTCCGGGTTGCCGGCCGTGCAGCTCGGTTCGTCATACTCGCCGTTGGCGTCGGGCGAGTTGTCGGTCGTGCAGCTGACCGCCGGGATCAGGAAGTCCACGCGCGGGCGGGCCATCAGCTGGGCGAAGCCGAAGCGGGCCGACAGCTTGTTCGGGACCGCCCACAGGCTGGCGTTGAAGCTCGGCAGCCAGGCCGTGTACTCCTTGGTCATGCTGACCTGCTCGTTACTGAGCACGTAGGTGGTCGAGGTGCCGCCGTTGGTCGAGGCGTAGGTCTCGCTGCGGGTCGAAGAGCCGGTGGCCGTGGTCTTGGTGTGCGCCCGGCGCCAGCCGAAGTTGCCGTTCACGTCGTAACCGAAGACCGGGAAGGCGTAGTTGAACTTCAGATAGAGCGCGTCGGTCTGTTCCTGGATCAGATAGGACGGGATCTGGGTGTAGGTGTTGCCGTCGCTGCCGACGGTCGTCACCAGGTTGTTCAGGTTGAAGTGCGACGTATCGAGATACTGGGCGACCGAGGCGAAGTTCGGGTACAGCCAGGTCGAGGGCAGCGAGCCGCCGCCGTAGTAGAAGGCGTCCGGCAGCTGGGTCATCGCCTGGGCGAAGACGGCGTTCGAGAACGCGCGCGACCAGGTCTCGGTCGTCGACCAGTAGCCGGTCGTGTAGGCGGCCGAAGCATTGGTGGCGGCGCTCTGGTCGGCGGTCTGGGTGCTGCTGACCGTGGCCGTCGAGTTGACGGCGTTGGTGTAGAGCACCAGGTCGTCGGCCGTCGAATAGGCGTTGTCGCCGCCGTCGAGGATGTAGCCGCCGTAGC
Organism: Caulobacter sp.; assembly: GCA_047607095.1. Taxonomy (GTDB): domain Bacteria; phylum Pseudomonadota; class Alphaproteobacteria; order Caulobacterales; family Caulobacteraceae; genus Caulobacter. The sequence goes on along the minus strand of JASGDR010000513.1, from coordinate 1,230 downwards.
CGTAGCCCGAGGTCTTGTAGTCGGTGGCGCGGCCGCCGAACTCGATCTTGGGCAGGAACGACCAGCGGGTGTCGTAGTCGAAGTCCAGCTTGTACTGCTTTTCTTCGTTCTGCGAGTTCGACGGCCGGTACTGGATCTGCCACTGGCGGATCGCCGAGGCGTCCGAGGGGCTGTAGCCCGTGGCGAAGGTGAAGGACGGCTTGCCGGTGGTCGGGTCGAGCGTGACCGTCATGCCGGGCGTGTCGAAGCTCACGCTGACGTTGTTCGTCTGCATGACGGTCTTGGTGTCGGCGCTGGAGCCCTGGAATTGGATGTCCAGGCGGTCGCCGCGATAGTTGGCGCCGAAGTTGTAGTAGTTGCTCTTGCTGTCGGACTGGAAGTCGCGCGACGAGATGCTGAAGCCGTTGTAGCCGCCGCTGCCCGAGGTGGTGAGGCAGTTGCCCAGGGTGTACTGGATGACGTTGTGGTTCTTGTCGACCACGACCGAGCTGGCGGTGGTGTCGGTGGACGAGCACGAGGTGCCGCTCGCGGCGGTGTTGCGCAGACGGGTCGCCGAAGTGAAGTCGGTGCCGTAGTTGATGTCGTTCAGCGTCTGCGACTGCTCGTTGCGGTTATAGCTGCCCCAGATGTCGATCTTGTCCGACACCTTGTACTGCACCGTGAACTCGGCCGAGAGGCGCTCGTTGTTGCGGGTCCAGACGCCGTAGCGGGCCACGCGCGGGGCGTAGTCGTACCACTGGCTCTGGCAGGCCGTGCGCAGGTTGCTGGTCGAGATCTGGGTGGTGTCGGGCGACGTCAGGCTGGAGCAGCCGGCATAGGTGGTGACGCCGCTGGCCAGCGCGTTGATTTCCTGGCTGTAGGCGGTGTTGTAGTAGTTGACGGTCTTGTCGGCCGAACCGTCGAAGTCGGCGAAGCGGCCCCAGGACGAGTTGCGGACGTAGTCGCCGCGGGTGGTGACGTTGTCGTAGGTGACGTTGGCCATCAGGCCCAGACGGCCTTCGAACAGCTGGGTCGCGGCGAAGACGTTGCCGCGCGGCTTCCAGCCCTTCATCGTGTCGAGGTTCTGCAGCGAACCGGTGAACGACAGAGTGGGCTTCTTGAAGTCCAGCGGCTTGCGGGTGGTGACGCTCACCGTGCCGCCGACGCCGCCTTCGGTCATGTCGGCGGTGAAGCCCTTGAAGACGTCGATCGACTTGACCAGTTCCGAGGCCAGTTCGCGGAAGTCGTTCG
>JASGDR010000512.1:0-2881 GCA_047607095.1 Caulobacter sp. | reverse complement strand
GGCCGAGATCCGGCCCGCGCCGTCGAGGCTGATCACGCCGGCGCTGACGCCCGACAGCACGGTCTCGATGAACTGCCGGCGCGACTCGGCGTCGAGGCTGGCCGTCTTCAGCGCCGCCTGCTGGGCCTGAAGATCGGCCGTCATCATGTTGAAGGCGTTGGACAGGGCCCGGATCTCCTCGGGGCCGAGCTCGGCGTCCACCCGGGCGTCGAGGTCGCCCGCCGAGACGCGGCCGGCCGCCTGGACCAGGCCCGAGACCGGAGCCGCGATCGAGTTGGCCGCGGCGATGCCCACCCAGACGGCGGCGACCAGCACCAGCAGGGCCGTCTCGGCGTAGCTGAGGCCGAAGATCGCCTGGATGCGGGCCCGGTTCTCGGCCGCGTCGCGATACGAGATCAGCGACTCCTCGGACTCGATCAGGTGGGCCAGGATGCCCTTGTCGATCGGCCGGGCGATGTAGAGGTAGCCGTCCTCGAAGCCCTTGAGCTTGTAGAGCGCGCGGAACAGGTCTTCGGAGACGAAGCGCTGCGAGGTGATCTCGCCGGTGTCGGTCCAGCGGAAGCTGGACGGCGGCGGGGCCAGGAACGGCGGGGCGTTCTCCGACTCGGCGCGGGCCAGGATGCGGCCGTCGCGGTCGAGCACGTAGGCGGCCGAGAAGCCGTTGTCGTCGGCGAGGTTGCGCAGGAAATGGCCGAACGCGACCGGCGACTCGACCATGGCCGGGGCGGCGGTGTTCAGCATGCCGGCCATCGGCCCCATGTGCTGGCTGATGTAGGACGTCTGTTCGGAGACGTAGGAACGCGCGACGGTGGCCGAGTTCTCGACCACGGTGGTCACCCGCTTGCTGAACCAGCCGTCGACGCCGCGGTTGACCAGAACCCCGAAGAACAGCGCCACGATCACGGCCGGAGCCACGGCCGCCACCGAGAACAGGCCCACGAAGCGCAGGTGCAGGCGGGCGCCGGCGTCGCTGGACCGCGCATCGATCAGGTCGAGCAGCCGCCAGCCGACGATGGCGGCGATGCAGAGGATCAGCGCGAGGTTAAAGCCCAGCACGACCAGGATGGCGGTGCTGGCCGGCCCGATCGGCCCGGTGGTGGGCGGCGACGAGGCCAGCGCCACCCCGGTGGCGGTCAGTATGGCCGCCAGGGCGTAGCCGCCCCCGAGGACGTAGCGTGACCTCAGAAGCTCGCGCCACCAGAGCCGGCTGAAGCGGCGCGGGCGGTCTTCCGATTCCGAAACTGACGGGATCGACGACATCGGCGGGAGTTTAGGGCGGGGTGTGCCCCAAACTCAACACCTAGTGTGCTGAAAAAGCGTCAGCGCCCCCTATCAGCGTCGACCGCGGCTCATTTCCACGCCCAGATCCTGGATCTTCTTGCGCAGGGTGTTGCGGTTCAGACCGAGGATTTCGGCGGCGCGGACCTGGTTGCCGCGGGTGGCCGACAGGGTCAGCTGGATCAGCGGACGCTCGACCTCCTGCAGCACGCGGTCATAGAGACCGGCCGCCGGCACGCCGTCGGGCTGTTCGGCGAAGTGCGAGGCCAGGTGGCGCTCGACCAGGGCCGCCAGGGTGACCGGCCCCTCGTCGGCGCGCGGCGCGGGCGAATGGTCCTGCAGCTCGCGATCGACGATGCGGGCGGTGATCAGCTCCTCGGCGTAGAGGGCGCACATCCGCCGGATCAGGTTCTCCAGCTCGCGCACGTTGCCCGGCCAGGAGTGGCTCTTCATCCGGTCGAGCGCGCTCTGGTCGATGGTCTTCGCAGGAAGACCCTCGCGGTTGGCGCGCAGCAGGAAGGTCCGGGCCAGGTCCGGAATGTCCTCGGCGCGGTCGCGCAGCGGCGGCAGGCGGACGGGCGCGACGTTGAGACGGAAGAACAGGTCCTCGCGGAACAGGCCCTGCTGAATCAGGCCGCGCAGGTCACGGTTGGTGGCCGCGATGATCCGCACGTTGGGACGACGGCCCGTCTTGGGGTTCACGACCGGCTCGGTGCCGTCGATCACGCGCAGCAGGCGGGTCTGGGCGTCGAGCGGCATGTCGCCGATCTCGTCGAGGAACAGGGTGCCGCCGTCGGCCTCGACCAGGCGGCCGAGATCCCCTTCCCCGCGGCCGAACAGCTCGGTCTCGACCCGCTCGCGCGGCACGGCCGCCAGGTTCAGGACCACGAACTTGCCGTCGCGGCGACGGCCCAGGTCGTGCAGGGCGCGGGCCACCAGTTCCTTGCCGGTGCCGCTTTCGCCGAGGATCAGGACCGTAAGATCCGCACCGACCAGGCGGGCGATGGTGCGATAGACCTCCTGCATCGGAGCCGAGCGGCCGATCAGCGGCAGGCGCTCGTCGCGCATGGCGCGCGCCTGGGCCTTGGAAGCCTCGGCGTCGGCCGGACGCGACAGAGCCCGGCGGGCAGCCGCCGTGACGTCGTCGAGGTCGAAGGGCTTGGAGACGTATTCGAAGGCGCCGGCGTCGGCGGCGTTGACCGCGGTCAGCAGGGTGTTCTGCGCGCTCATCACGATGATCGGCAGCTTGGGGCGCTCCTTGCGGATGCGCGGCAGCACGTCGAAAACGTTCTCGTCGGGCATCATCACGTCGGTGACCACCAGGTCGCCTTCGCCGTCGCTGACCCACTTGAGCAGGGTTGTGGCGTTGCCGGTGGCCCGAACCTGGTAGCCCAGACGGGTGAAGGCCTGGCTGAGGACGAGACGAACAGAAGAGTCGTCGTCAGCAATCAGAATCTTCTTATTGGCGGCGTTCATATACTCACGCGTCTCCCAAGGAAGGTTTGGGCAAGGAAGGTTCGGGCGCCACGGGCAGCAGCACGCGGAACACGGTGCGGCCGGGCTCGGATTCGAAATCGATCAGGCCGCCATGGGCCGTCACGAG
>JASGDR010000511.1:0-13027 GCA_047607095.1 Caulobacter sp. | reverse complement strand
GGTGCGGGCCGTGGCCCTTGAACCAGACGAGGGTGACGAAGCCGGTGTCGCCCCAGGCCCTGATCCGCCGGACGCCGACCACGGCCGCCCTGGCCCAGGACGGCCAGGTGGCGACCTTCGTCGTCACCATCGACGCCCATCTGCCGCCGCAGCGCTCGGGCCAGCCCTGGCGGATCCGCGGCTGGGACGACACCGGCTTCGTCACCCTCGTCTGGTTCAAGGGCCACGGCCCGCACCTGGAGCGCCAGCATCCGGTCGGCGCCCGTCGCGCCGTCAGCGGCAAGGTCGAGCGCTACGGTTCGGAGATCCAGGTCGCTCACCCCGACTACATGCTGGAAGCCGAGCGGGTCGACGAGATCCCGCCGGTCGAGCCGGTCTACCCCGCCACCGCGGGTCTGCCCTCGCGCACCTTCCGCAAGTTCGCTCAGGAGGCCCTGTCGCGCGCCCTGCCCCTGCCCGAATGGCAGGACGCCGCCTGGATGGAGCGCGAGGGCCTGCCGCCCTGGCGCGAGGCCTTCGAGCGGCTGCACGGCCCCGAAAGCGAGGCCGACCTTTCACCGCTGTCGCGCGCCCGCCGGCGCCTGGCCTATGACGAACTGCTGGCCCACCAGATGGCGCTCGCCCAGCGCAAGGCCGGCAAGCGCGCCCAGCCGGGGCCGCGCATCGTCTCGGGCGGCCTGGCCGAGGCAGTGGAAAAGGCCCTGCCCTTCCGCCTGACCGGCGCCCAGGTGCGGGCGCTGTCGGAGGTGCGCGGCGACCTGGCCCACGGCGAGCGGATGAGCCGCCTGCTGCAGGGCGACGTCGGCTCGGGCAAGACGGTGGTGGCCATGCTGGCCATGGCCGACGCGGCCGGCGCCGGCTTCCAGTCGGCCCTGATGGCCCCGACCGAGATCCTGGCCCGCCAGCACTACGAAACCCTGGCCCCGCCCCTCCAAGCCCAGGGCCTGGCCGTGGTGCTGCTGACCGGGCGCGACAAGGGCTCGGCCCGCGCCGCCAAGCTCCAGAAGCTGGCCGACGGCTCGGCCGCCGTGGCGGTGGGCACCCACGCCCTCTTCCAGGACGACGTGGCCTTCAGCAACCTCGCCCTGACCATCATCGACGAGCAGCACCGCTTCGGCGTCAACGAACGTCGCCGCCTTCAGGAAAAGGGAGACGGGGTGCACCTGCTGGCCATGTCGGCCACACCGATCCCCCGGACGCTGGAACTGACCGTGTTCGGCGATCTCGACGTCTCGCGCATCGACGAAAAGCCGCCGGGCCGCACGCCGGTGGCCACCCGCGCCGCGCCCACGCCCCGCGTGCCCGAGATCGTCGATCGCCTGCGGGCCGCCGTCGAGGGCGGCGCCCAGGCCTTCTGGATCTGTCCGCTGGTCTCGGAGTCGGAAAAGGTCGATCTGCGCGCCGCCGAGGATCGCGCGGCGGAACTGCGCAAGATACTGGGTCCGCGCGTCGGCCTGGTGCACGGCCAGATGCCGGCGGCCGAGAAGGACGCGGTCATGCAGGCCTTCGTCGACGGCGAGGTCGGGGTGCTGGTCGCCACCACCGTCGTCGAGGTGGGCGTCAACGTGCCCAACGCCAGCATCATGGTCATCGAGCACGCCGACCGCTTCGGCCTGGCGCAGCTCCACCAGCTGCGCGGACGCGTGGGCCGGGGCATGCGCGAAAGCTCCTGCGTGCTGCTCTACGATCCGCCGCTGTCGGAAGTCGCCCAGCAGCGTCTCGACATCCTGCGCCGCTCCGACGACGGTTTCGAGATCGCAGAGAAGGATCTGGAGCTGCGCGGCGGCGGCGATCCCCTGGGCCTCAAGCAGAGCGGCTTCCCGGCCTACCGCCTGGCCGACCCGGTCGCCCACCGCGACCTGATCGCCGTGGCCGCCGACGACGCTCGCCTGATCCTGGCCCGCGATCCCGGCCTGACCTCGCCGCGCGGCGAGGCGGTGCGAACGCTGCAGGCGCTGTTCGACTGGAAACCGGCTTCGGGTCTCAACGATGCAGGGTAGCGGCCCGCGGAACCTCCCCCTCTGGGGGAGGTGATCGCGCAGCGATCGGTGGGGGGTGTTTTTGCGAAATTGGCCGAGCGCGGCGGAGGCTGAAAACTTCCCCCCACCGGCCTTCGGCCGCCTCCCCCACAGGGGGAGGTTCCTAAGCCGCCGGCCGCTTCCCCAGCGCCGCCACGCGCGCGGCCGCGTCGGCCTCGATGTCGGCCCAGAACAGGTTGTAGCCGTCGACCTTGCGGCGGTCGGTCCATGAGCCGGTGTCGCGCAACGACGGCGACTTGGGACGGCCGGTGTGCAGCAGGCCGTTCTCGCACTGGGCCCAGACCTGGCGCTTGAGGAAGGCCGGGCGGGCTCCCCACTCCAGGCCCGTGGCGTTGACGGCGCCCAGGTTCAGGCGCGCCGGAGCGCGGTCGTCGGTGCGCGCCCCGAGCAACGGATTGACGCAAAGCGGCGTGCGCCCGTTGAGGTTCTCCAGCTGGTCGCCGCCGATCCAGGTCAGCGAGCGGCCCAGCCACTCCTGGGCCTTCTGGAAATCACCGTCGGTCAGCGAGGCCCAGGCCACCATGCAACCGACCTGGTCGCGGCGCAGGCAGGCCGGCACGGGCGAGGTCGAGACGTATTCGTCGGCCGGCACGGCGGTCTCGACCAGATAGACCCCGGCCAGACGCGCCCTCAGCGCCGGATCGGGCGCGATCTCCTCGGCGACCAGGCGGGCGGCCAGGCTGCCGCCCTGTTCCACGCCGACAATCACCAGCGGCCGACCCTTGTCGTAGCGGTCGCGCCAGGCGCGGAAGGCGTCGCGCACGTCGCCATAGGCGAAGCGCCGGGCCTCGCGGGCGTCGTCGCGCAGGGTCAGGAAGGTGTAGAGGCTGGCCTGCCGGTAGTGCGGCGCGAAGATCCGCCCGACCCGCGCGAACGGCGCGGCGTAGTTGGGCAGCACCACGCGGTTCAGATAGCGGCTGGCCTTGGGCTGGTCGTAGGGCGCGTTCCAGTCGCGTCCGCCGTCGAAGGTGGTCGGATGGACGAAGAACACGTCGGCGGCCCGGTCCATGCCCGTCGCGCCCCGGGGCAGCAGCGCCCAGGCGGCCGGATCGGCGTAGTTGGGGGCCGGCGGCGGATCGTAGGTCTGGAACGGCACCTTGGGATCGAGCGTGGTGCGCAGGATGTCGTAGCGCCAGTAGAACGCCGCCGTCAGGACGACGCCCAGGAAGAGGACGCATCCCGCGAAGATCCAGCGCTTGAAGCCCTTGAAGCGTCCCGACATGCCCCTGGACTACACCAGGACGGCCCGGCGCACTACGCCCCTTCCCGCCCGATGATGGCCACCGAACAGACATTGCTGGCGGGCGCGCCGCCGAGGTTGTGGGTCATGCCCAGAACCGGGTCGCGCAGCTGCCGCTCGCCGGCCCGTCCCTGCAGCTGAAGGTACATCTCGTAGAGCATCCGCAGGCCCGAGGCGCCGATCGGATGACCAAAGCACTTGAGGCCGCCGTCGATCTGGCACGGCACCCCGCCGTCGGCGTCGTAGAAGCCGTCCAGCACGTCGCGCCAGCCCCGCCCTTCGGCCGAGATGAACAGGTCCTCCATGGTGACCAGCTCGGTCACCGAGAAGCAGTCGTGCACCTCCATCATCGAGATCTGCTCGCGCGGGCGCTCGATCCCGGCCTCCTTGTAGGCCTTGCCGGCGGCGATGCGGGCGGTGTGGAAGTGGCTGCCGTCCCAGCCGTTGTACTGGCTCTCGTAGCCGTTGGAGACCGACAGCTGCAGGGCCTTGACCGTGACCAGGTCGCGCTTGCCCAGGGCCCGGGCGATCTCCGGCGTCGTAACGATGGCGGCGGCCGCGCCGTCGGAAACCCCGCAGCAGTCGAACAGGCCCAGCGGCTCGGCGATGATCGGCGCGTTCAGGGCCTGCTCGGCGGTGATCGGCTTTCTCAGGTGGGCCTTGGGGTTCTTGGCGCCGTTGGCGTGGCTCTTGACCGAGACGTGGGCGATGGCCCGCTTGAGATCCTCCTTCGACACCCCGTGCTTGGCGCGGTAGGCGCTGGCCAGCTGGGCGAAGTTGCCGGGGGCCGAGCCGTTGGGCATGACCTGCGGCGCCAGCGTGCCCGGCGCGCCGAACGGCAGGCCGCCGTAGCCGGTGTCCTTCAGTTTCTCGACGCCGACCGCCAGCGCGATGTCGGCCGCCCCCGCCGCGACCGCGTACACGGCGCCCCGGAAGGCCTCCGAGCCCGAGGCGCAGAAGTTCTCCACCCGGGTGACGGCGATGTTGGGCAGCCGCAGGGCGATCGACAGCGGCGTGCCGCCCTTGCCCGTTCCGATCTCGTCGATGTGGGTGGAGAACCAGGCCGCGTCGAGCTGGCTGGCCTCGATCCCGGCGTCGGCCATGGCCTCGACATAGGCCTCGACCATCAGGTCGTCCGGTCCGGCGTCCCAGCGCTCGCCGAACTTCGAACAGCCCATGCCGAGAATGGCGACCTTGTCGCGGATGCCGCTGGCCATGTGGGTCTCTCCCTAGCTCGCCTTCTCGGGCGTATTGATCGGGTGTATATACAGGGCCATGAGCCTCTATATCCGCAATGCCGAGGCCGACCGACTGGCCCGCGAACTCATTGAACGGACGGGAGAAACCCTGACCGAAGCAGTCGTCGTGGCTCTTCGGGAACGGCTGGAGCGCACGCCCGACAAGGCTGATGATCTGGAAGCGCGGCTGGCGCGCATCCGCGCCATCCAGGACCGTGTCGCCGCCGCGCCGGTGCTCCGCGAAGGCTCTGACGAAGAGCTGCTGTACGACGCCGACGGCCTGCCGAAGTGATCGTCGTCGACACCTCGGCCCTGATCGCGATCTTCCAGAGAGAGCCCGAAGCTGAAGCCTTCCTGCAAGCGATCGTTCGAACCGAGAAGCCGCTGGTCGCGGCCCCTACGAGGCTCGAGGGCTATGTCGTTGCTCATCGCCGCTTCGGCGCGGAAAAGGCCGCCGACTTCGAGGCCCTGGTCGCAGACCTGAACCTCACTGTAGTCGCCTTCGACGAGCCCCTGCTCGCATCGGCTCGCGACGCCTATCGCGACTACGGCCGAGGCCCGCACGGCCTGAACTTCGGCGACTGCTTCAGCTATGCCCTGGCCAAGGCGCGCGACCTGCCGTTGCTGTTCAAGGGCGAGGACTTCGCCGCCACCGACGTGAAGCGCGCGCTCTGACACCGCCCTACTCCGCCGCCTGGGCCGTTTGGCCCACCATCGCCGTGCGGTCTGGCGCGGCCTTCCAGAAGTAGCGGGTAAAGCCGCGCTTCTCGTCGCGGTCCTTGATCCGGAAGACCATCTTCACCGGCAGGCCGGTCTCGACCTCGCCGGGGGCCACGTCGGTGATGTCGAGCATGATCCGCCCGCCGCCCTCGAACACGATCATGCCGTAGTGGTTGGGCGGGCTCATCGAGAAGGTCAGGTAGTCGGCCGAGTAGCTGAGCACCTGGGCGCGACGCTCGGCGAATCGATACGGCTCCTGGGTGTCGACGGCGGGATTGTTCGGCGCGACCGAGATGCGGGTGCGGGGGAACTGCGCGACGCCGGTCTCGCGGCACCGGCCGCCCACCAGCCCCAGGATCTGGTCACGGTTGCGGTAGAGGGTGGTCAGGGCGGTCTTGTTGTCCTTCTCTGCCCGCATGCCCCGGTCCCATTCGACGAGGTCGTTGAAGACGAGGAACTTCAGGTAGTTGGTCTCCTCCTGGCGGTCGGCGAGCGATCCGATCACGCCCCGCACGGGAGCGCTGTTTCTGACGCCGTCGCCGGAGCGGAACACCAGCGCCTCGGCGCCCTGGCCGAACTGGGCCGCGAGGATGATCTGGCCCGGCGAGGCCTGCTCCAGCGCGTGGGCCAGCAGCAGCGGGCCGTGGGCGGCGCCGGCCTCGCCCAGCTGGGCGCCCAGGGTGTCGCGCACCGCTTCAGGTCGGATGCCGAGGGTCTTGGCCAGGGTGGCGCCCATGCCCGGAAAGACCGACGGGAAGCAGAAGTAATCGACCTCGGCGGCGGTGACGCCCGCCGCGTCGAGCGCGTCGCGGATGGCCGGCGGGACCAGCTTGACGATCCCCTCGTCGCGGATCCAGCGCTCCTCCCAGGCGTAGTCGAACGTCGCGTCCGCGCCGCGGAAGTGGTCAACGAAATCGTCGGTGACGCTGCCCCGGCCAAGGAAGGTCGCGGCCGTCCCGTCGGGCGACACGACGAAGGCGGCAGCCGCGTCGCCGAAGTCCAGCTCCTGGGGCGAAGCGGCGCGGGCCCGCCGGTGCTCGCCCGCCGCCACCAGCACCCGCTTGCCGCCGGCGGCCGCTTCCAGCGCCTGACCCAGCGCCGTCAGGCCGCAGCGCTGCGAACCGGTGACATCGGCCGAGGCGATCGACGGCTCCAGGGTCAGGGCGGCGGCCAGGATCCCGGCGTTCTGACGGTCGGCGAAAGGAGCCGTGGTCGAGGCGAAGATGGCCGCGTCGATCGCCGCCCGGCTTTCGTCCCCGGCGCCCAGCGCGTCGCGGGCGGCCTCGACGGCCATGGTCAGCGCGTCCTCGTCCCAGTTGGCCATCGAGCGCTCGCCCTTGGCCTTGCCGGCAAGGCCCGGCGCGATCCAGGCGTTGGCGGCGACCACCGCCTTGCGGCTGAGGCGAAGACGCGGCGCATAGGCGCCCCAGGCGGCGATGCCGACCATGTTCCACTCCCTGACGCACGCCTTTCCGGCGACTTATCAGGGTTCAGGTTACGCGCGCGGCAGGGCTCCGCAAGGCTGCCCCTCGGTCAACCGGCGAAGGCGTCGGGCGACCTCACCCGCTCCAGGCGAAAGCCCAGGCCGATCACGCGGGCGGGGATCCGGCGCAGGCGCGGGAAGCGCTCGAACAGCTTCAGCACGCCGGGCGCCTTCAGCGGCCGCCCGCTCAACGCCGCGCCGATCACCCGCTTCTGGATGACCACCTGCACCGCCTGCATGGCGCGCACCGGCGGCAGGCGGCGAGCCTGGACCGCCCGGGCCCGCCCATCCAGCGCCGCGTCGTCCAGGGCGAAGGCGTCGTGCAGCAGGTTGGCGGCGGCGACGGCGTCCTGGACGGCCAAATTCACGCCGACGCCGCCGACCGGCGACATGGCGTGGGCCGCGTCGCCGATGCACAGCAGGCCGGGCTTGCTCCACTGCGTCAGACGATCGACCGTCACGGTCAGCAGATGCACGTCGTCGAAACTCGAAAGCTCGTCCACCCGGTCGGCGACGGCGGGCGCGGCCTCCGCCACCTGGCGGCGGAAAGCCTCGATCCCGGCGGCCTTGATGGCGCCGAAGCCGCCCTTCGCCGCGACGTAGCCGCACTGGTAATAGCCCTCGCGCGGGATCGTCACGAACAGCCGTCCGGCGCTGGCCCGGCCCAGCGGCGCCTCCGGATCGTCGGTCGGCTTGCGCGACAGCCGCATCCACAGGACGTCCATCGGCGCGCCCAGGTCCTCGACCGGCAGGGCGGCGGCGTCGCGCAGGATCGAACGGCGCCCGTCGGCGGCGATCACCAGCCGGGCCCGCACCTCCAGCGGACCGTCGGGCGTCCGCGCCCGAACGCCCGTGAAGCGGCCGCCGCTCTCGATCAGCCCCAGCGCCTCGGCGTTCATGCGCAGGTCGAAGGTCGGCCAGGCCCGGCCGCGATCGGCCAGGAAGTCGAGGAAGTCCCACTGCGGCATCAGGGCGATAAAGGGCGCGGCGGTCTTCAGGCCCGCGAAGTCGGCGACATGCAACGTCTCGTCGCCGACCTGCGCCGACATGGCCCGCACCTTCGTGTGCGGCAGCTTCAGGAAGTCGTCCAGCCAGCCCAGGTCGGCCATGGCCTGCAGGGTCGAGGGATGGACGGTGTCGCCCCGGAAATCGCGCAGGAAGTCGCCGTGCTTCTCCAGCACCGCCACCTTCACCCCCGCGCGGGCCAGCAGCAGGCCGGCCATCATCCCCGCCGGGCCGCCCCCGACCACGCAGCAATCGACTTCGACGACGGCGGGATCGGCGAGCATGGCGGGCCTCTCGTCAGCGGTAGGGATCGTCCGTGTTCAGGAAGCCTGCCACATAGTCGGCCACGCCGTCCTCCAGCGAGGTCATCGGCGCGTTGTAGCCGGCCGCCCGCAGGCGGCTCATGTCGGCCTGGGTGAAGTACTGGTACTTGCCGCGCAGCACTTCGGGCATGTCGAAATAGCTGATCTCGGGCTCGCGGGCGACGGCGGCGAAGGTCGCGACCGCCAGGTCCTTGAACGAGCGCGCATGGCCCGAGCCGAGGTTGTAGACGCCGTTCACGTGCGGGCTCTTGACCAGCCAGGCGATCACGTCGGCCACGTCGCGCACATAGACGAAGTCGCGCAGCTGGCCGCCGTCCTCGTAATCGGGGTGATGCGACTTGAAGAGGCGCACGCCTTCCCCGGCGGCGATCTTCGGCCAGATCTGGCAGACGACCGACTTCATGCCGCCCTTGTGGTCCTCGTTGGGGCCGTAGACGTTGAAGAACTTCAGCCCCACCCACTGCGGCGGGGCGTGGCCGCGGGCGGCCTCGCGCACCGCGAAGATGTCGAACAGCGCCTTGGACCAGCCGTAGGCGTTCAGGGGCCGCAACGCGGTCAGGCTGCCGATGTCGTCCTTGCCGTCGAACCCCTGGTCGCCGTCGCCGTAGGTGGCGGCCGACGAGGCGTAGATCAGGCGGGTCCCGTTCTTGGCGCACCACCGCCAGAGGTCGCGCGACAGCACGAAGTTCGACTGCACGATCAGGTCGGCGTCCGGCTCCGTCGTCGACGAGATCGCCCCCATGTGGATGACCAGCTCGACCTCGTCGCCGCGTACGGCCAGCCAGTCGAACAACTGCTCGGGCGCGACGAAGTCGGCGATCGGGTGCTTGGCGATGTTGCGCCACTTGCCCTCGGCCGCCTGGCCCAGCCAGTCGCAGACCACGACGTCGAGCGCGGGATCCTCGCACAGCTTGGCGACGACGTTGGAACCGATGAACCCGGCGCCGCCGGTGACGAGAACGATGCGTCTGGACATGGGCGGGTTATGGCACAGGGGGCGGCCCGGGCAAGCCGTGCGTCCTTCGAGGCCCGCCGCGCGGGCTACTCAGGATGAAGAATTCAGTGCGAAACCATCCTCATCCGGAGGTGCGAGGCGCAGCCAAGCCTCGAAGGACGCAATGAGTCAGGCCGCCAGCTTGCGCTTGGCCAGGGCGTCGAACTCCAGCAGTTCGGCCGCCAGGGCCTCGAACTGGCTGAGCGGCACCATGTTGGGACCGTCCGACGGGGCGTGGTCGGGGTCGGGGTGGGTTTCCATGAACACCATGGCCACGCCGATCGAGACGGCGGCGCGGGCCAGAACCGGCACGAACTCGCGCTGGCCGCCCGAAGACGTGCCCTGCCCGCCCGGCTGCTGCACGCTGTGGGTGGCGTCGAACACCACCGGGCAGCCGATCTCCTTCATGATCGGCAAGGATCGCATGTCCGAAACCAGAGTGTTGTAGCCGAACGAGGCGCCGCGCTCGCAGGCCATCACGTTCGGATTGCCCGCGCCCGTGACCTTGGCGATGACGTTCTTCATGTCCCACGGGGCCAGGAACTGGCCCTTCTTGATGTTGATCGCCCGGCCGGTCTTGGCGGCGGCCAGCAGCAGGTCGGTCTGGCGGCACAGGAAGGCCGGGATCTGGATCACGTCGACGGCCTCGGCGACGGGATCGCAATGGCTGATCTCGTGCACGTCGGTCAGGGTCGGCAGGCCGGTGACTTCGCGGATCTCCTGGAAGATCGGCAGGCTGTCATAGAGGCCGATGCCGCGGGCGGCCGTGGCCGAGGTGCGGTTGGCCTTGTCGTAGCTGGTCTTGTAGATCAGGCCGACGCCCAGGCGCTCGCCGATCTCCTTGAGCGCGTGGGCCGTTTCCAGGGCGTGCTGGCGGCTTTCCATCTGGCACGGACCGGCGATGAAGGTCAGGCGCTCGGCGTTGCCGATGCGGACGGCCTTGCCGGTCTCGGTCTTCACTTCGACGACGGCGTTGGGGGCGACGGGCTGACTCAAGGCGGAACTTCCGAATATGGGTGGGCGCTGATTTGGCCCACAGGTGGCCCCAACGGCGGAAAGGTGCAAGTGCGGATCGATCCAGGCGTCCCCGGACCCGTCATCGTGTGGCTGCGCAACGACCTGCGCCTGGCCGACAATCCGGCCCTCAAAGCCGCCGCCGAAACGGGGCGGCCGGTGATCCCGCTCTACATCCTCGACGAGACGAGCGGCGTGCGGCCGATGGGCGCGGCCTCGCTGTGGTGGCTCGACAAGTCGCTGCGGGCGCTCTCCGAAAGCTTCAAGGCGATCGGCTCGAGGCTGATCCTGCGGCGCGGCCCCGCCCAGTCGGTGCTGCGGGACGTGGTCGCCCACGCCCAGGCGGCGGGCGTGGTCTGGAACCGTCTCTACGAGCCGGCCGCCATCGCCCGCGACGCCGAGATCAAGACCGCGCTGAAGGCCGACGGCGTCGCGGTGGAGAGCTGCCTCGCCGGCCTGCTGAACGAGCCCTGGACCGTCGTGAACGGCTCCAGGCAGCCCTACAAGGTCTTCACCCCCTACTGGCGCGCCGCCCGCGCTCACCTGACCCATGTCGAGGTCGAGCCCGCGCCCAAGCGGCTGGAAGCGCCCGAGCACTGGCCGAGCAGCGACGCGCTCGACGGCTGGGGTCTGCATCCGAAGAAGCCGGACTGGTCGAAGGGCTTTTCCATCTGGACGCCCGGCGAGGCCGGCGCGCTGGAACGGCTGGACGACTTCCTGTCCGGCGCCGTCGACGGCTATGGCGAAGGCCGCGACGTTCCCGGGCTGGAGACGACCTCGCGTCTGTCGCCGCATCTGCATTTCGGCGAGATCGGCCCGCGCCAGGTCTGGACGGCGGCCCGCAACGCCGCCGAGGCCGGCGACGCCCCGCACGGCGAGATCGAGAAGTTCCTGTCCGAGGTGGGCTGGCGCGAGTTCAACCACTCGATCCTCTTCAACTGGCCGCAGCTGCCGCAGCGCAATTTCCGGCCGGAATTCGACGCCTTTCCCTGGACAGAGAACCCCAAGGGCTTCGAGGCCTGGATCGAGGGCCGCACCGGCTACCCCCTCGTCGATGCGGGCATGCGCGAGCTGTGGGCCACCGGGTTCATGCACAACCGGGTGCGGATGATCACCGCCTCGTTCCTGATCAAGCACCTGCTGGTCGACTGGCGCGACGGCGAGGCCTGGTTCTGGGACACGCTGGTCGACGCCGACCTCGCCAACAATGTCGGCAACTGGCAGTGGGTGGCCGGCAGCGGCGCCGACGCCTCGCCCTACTTCCGGATCTTCAATCCGATCGGCCAGGGCGAGAAGTTCGACCCCAAGGGCGCCTATGTCCGCAAGTGGGTCCCGGAGCTGGCCAACCTGCCCGACAGCGTCATTCACCAGCCCTGGACGGCGCCCGCGCATCTTTCGGCCGAGGCCAGGCGTAGCTACGAGCGACCCATCGTCGATCACGGGCGGGCGCGGACGCGGGCTCTCGAGGCCTATCGTCAATTGCGCGGCGAGGCTTCCGGGGACTGATCCCCTGGCGGACAGGCGCGCGCGCTCCCATCTGAAGACTCGGTTTTTGGGGGTCTGAGTTGTCCCAGGTACGGGACGGGAGAGCCGATGACCGACGCCTTGTACGCCCGTTGGCGTAACGACCATCTCCGCGCCGCTCCGGCGGCTTTCCGGGCAGCCATCCGCGTCGCCTGCGAGAACTGGGCCGTCGGGTCCCTGACCTTCGTGCTGCCTTCGGGCGAGCCCCTGCGGATCGAGGGCCGCACGCCCGGCCCCGACGCCGTGGTGCGGGTGCGCGACTATCGCTTCATCCGCCGGGCCTTCGCCTCCGGCGACATCGGCTTCGCCGAGGGCTACATGGCCGGCGAGTGGGACACCCCCGACCTGCCGGCCGTGCTGACCGCCTTCGCCCTGAACTTCGACCGGCTGGCGGCCCTGGTGCGGGGCAATCCGCTGACGCGGCTGATGAACCTTCTGTTCCACCGCTCGCGGCGCAACGACCGCGAAGGCTCCAAGCGGAACATCCACGCCCACTACGACCTGGGCAACGCCTTCTATTCGCGATGGCTGGACCCGACGATGACCTATTCGTCGGCCCTGTGGGACCAGGACCGCCACGCCTCGCTGGAAGCCGCCCAGACCCGCAAGTACGAGGCCCTGGCGCGGTCGATCGCCCTCACTCCGGACAAGCACGTGCTGGAGATCGGCTGCGGCTGGGGCGGCTTCGCCGAGTACGCGGCCGGGGAGGTCGGGGCCAGGGTCACGGCGATCACCATCTCGCCCGCCCAGCACGACTTCGCCAGAAAGCGCCTGTTCGCCCAGGGCCTGGCCGACAAGGTCGACATCCGCCTCGTCGACTATCGCGACGTCGAGGGCTCTTACGACGGCGTCGTCTCGGTCGAGATGTTCGAGGCGGTCGGCGAGGAATACTGGCCCGCCTATTTCGGCAAGATCCACGACGTGCTCGCGCCCGGCGGCCTGGCGGGCCTGCAGATCATCACCATCCGCGACGAGCTCTTCGCCCACTACCGCCGGCAGACCGACTTCATCCAGCGCTACGTCTTCCCGGGCGGCATGCTGCCCAGCGAGACGCGGCTGAAGCAGGAGACCGACCGCGCCGGCCTTTCCTGGGCGAACGTGCGCCGCTTCGGCCAGGACTACGCCGACACCCTGTCCCAATGGAGCAGGCGCTTCGAAGCGGCCTGGGACGACATCCGCCCCCTCGGCTTCGACGAGCGCTTCCGCCGGCTCTGGAAGTTCTACCTGGCCTATTGCGAAGCGGGCTTCCGCACGGAGCGGACCAATGTCATTCAATTGGGCCTGGGTCGCAGCTAGGAGGACGCCGTGTCGCTCTTCACCCTGGTGCTGGACTATCACGGCGGGACCTATCTCTCGCAGTTCGACGCCGACACGCCGGTCGACGCGGTCGGCGCCTGGTGCCGCGAGCTGCACGACAACCAGCTCCTGGGCGAGCCTTCGTCATTGG
>JASGDR010000510.1:0-5528 GCA_047607095.1 Caulobacter sp. | reverse complement strand
CGGGCTTCGGCTCCAGGGCCGGCGGCTTGGGCTCCGGCTCGGGCGGCGGCGGGGGAGGAGGCTGGACGAGATCGACCGCGACGGGCTCCGGCTCCGGTGGGCGCGGCTCCGGCTGGGCCGCCAGCACCGCCAGCAGAGCCAGGCCGTGGGCCCCGACGCTGACCAGGCCGGCCGTCAGCTGCGTCGCGCGCGAGGGGCGGCGGCCTCTTTGCGCCCGGGAGACTGGCGGGTCGATCGGCGGCCTTGGCATCACGCGTCCGTGGCGAGCGCCGAGACGCCGGCGCACCGTGCAGGTGAGCACCGCCCCGCGTCAGGATCGTGGCGAACCGGGCCGTCACGCGGACACCGGAGGCGCCAGTCGCGACCGGACAAAGAAAAAAGGCCCTCCCGCGGGGGAGGGCCTTCGTCTTTCCGGAGGTCCGGGCCGCTTAGGCGGCCATGGCCTTCTGCAGGTTCTCGTCGATCTTGTCGAGGAAGCCTTCGGTGGTCAGCCAGCCTTGCTTGTCGCCGACCAGCAGGGCCAGGTCCTTGGTCATGAAGCCGCTTTCGACGGTGTCGATGCAGACCTTTTCCAGGGTGGCGGCGAACTTGGCCAGTTCGGCGTTGTCGTCGAGCTTGGCGCGGTGAGCCAGGCCGCGGGTCCAGGCGAAGATCGAGGCGATCGAGTTGGTCGAGGTCGACTCGCCCTTCTGGTGCTGGCGGTAGTGGCGGGTGACGGTGCCGTGGGCGGCCTCGGCTTCCACCGTCTTGCCGTCCGGCGTCATCAGCACCGAGGTCATCAGGCCCAGCGAGCCGAAGCCCTGGGCGACGATGTCCGACTGCACGTCGCCGTCGTAGTTCTTGCAGGCCCAGACGTAGCCGCCCGACCACTTCAGGGCCGAGGCGACCATGTCGTCGATCAGACGGTGCTCGTAGTGGATGCCCAGAGCCTTGAACTGTTCGGCGTAGTGCTCGTCGTAGACCTCTTGGAACAGGTCCTTGAAGCGGCCGTCATAGGCCTTGAGGATCGTGTTCTTGGTCGACAGGTAGACCGGGTACTTGCGGTTCAGGCCGTAGGCGAACGAGGCGTGGGCGAACTCGCGGATCGAGTCGTCGAGATTGTACATGGCCATGGCCACGCCGGCGCCCGGAGCCTTGTAGACTTCGTGCTCGATGACTTCGCCGTCTTCGCCGACGAACTTGATCGACAGGGTGCCCTTGCCCGGCATCTTGAAGTCGGTGGCGCGGTACTGGTCGCCGAAGGCGTGGCGGCCGACGATGATCGGCTGGGTCCAGCCCGGCACCAGGCGCGGCACGTTCTGGCAGATGATCGGCTCGCGGAAGATCACGCCGCCCAGGATGTTGCGGATGGTGCCGTTCGGCGACTTCCACATCTTCTTGAGATTGAATTCCTTCACGCGGGCTTCGTCCGGCGTGATGGTGGCGCACTTCACGGCCACGCCGTGCTTCTTGGTGGCCTCGGCCGCGTCGATGGTCACCTGGTCGTCGGTGGCGTCGCGGTTTTCGACCGACAGGTCGTAGTAGTCCAGTTCCAGGTCCAGATACGGGAAGATCAGCTTATCCTTGATGAGCTTCCAGATGATCCGGGTCATTTCGTCGCCGTCCATGTCGACGACGGGATTGGCGACTTTGATCTTGGCCATTGCGGGGTCTTCCTCTCGCGGTGGCGCGCTCTGACGCTCGGCGCACAGGGCCGGAACGTGGCGCGGACGGCGAGCCCTATAGACTGTTGCGGCCGTTGGGGAAAGGCTGCGCCTGGGGGCGACCGACACGTAAGCGCGGCATTCCACCGCAGGCGACATGGCGCCCGCACCGCCCTAATGGGTTGAGATCGTGCCGAAGGTCCCTGGCGGGGGACGGTCTGGGGGAGATGCGTGAGCAGCCTGTGGCGCCATACGGACGTCAAATCGCCACTGGCGCGGCGGCTGCTGGCCTTCGCCGCCCTGCTGTCGATCGTCGTTACGGGGCTGGTCACGGCGGCGACGTTCTATTTCGTCCAGCAGAGCGCGGCCGAGACCCAGATGCGCCACCTGGCCGAATATGTCGGCGAACGGGTGAAGACCGAGGACCGATTGTTCTCGGACCTCGTGAAGGTGCACGACGCCGCCAGCCTGGCCCTGCTGCGCCGCCTGCGCGAGATCGAGCCCGACGTCGACCGCCAGTTCGATCTTCTGTTCCCCGACCACGGCGACGGCACCCGGCGCACGGCCTCGCGCCTTTATGACGGCGGGCGCACCGGCAACCACTATGTCTACGGAATCGGGGGTTTCGTGCCGCGCGCGGCCGAGCTGAGCCGCGAGGAAAAGGCCCTGATGATCGGGGCCATGGAGGTCGTCGCCAACGCCGGCGAGACCGAGATCGGCCACTACGACAACTTCTACTTCTTCACGCCCGAGACGCGGCTGGTGATGTTCGGCCCCAAGCGCAAGGACCGGCTGCTCTATTACCGGCGGGACGCGCCGCCGACGCTCGACATCTCCAAGGAGGAGATGACCCAGCTGACGCTGCCGGCCAACAACCCGCAGCGGGTGATGAAATGCACCAAGCTGCGCAAGCTGATCTCCAACCCCAGTGGGCGCGGACTGAACGCCGCCTGCATGACGCCCTTCGATCTCAGGGGGCGGCATATGGGCGCCTGGGGCACCAGCCTGTCGCTGGATTCCTTCCTGCTGCGGGCGGTGGGCGACGCCCTGCCGGGCGGCCAGAACCTGATCGTCTCGTCCGACGGCGAGCTGATCGCCGCGCCGGGGCTGGCCGACGACGGCGTGGTCGACGCCGCCCAGCTGGCGCGGGTGCAGTCCAGGGAGCGGGTGGCCGACCTCGTGGCCCAGATTCGCGCTCACGGAGGCGACGTCGGCGCCCTGCGCGACCGCCATGGCGACCGGGTCGTGGCCTATGGCCGGATGAAGGAGCCCGACTGGTATTTCCTGATGACCTTCCGCTCGGATCAGATCGTCTGGAACGCGGTCAAGACGGCCTCGTGGGTGCTGCTGTTCGGGGTGGTCGGGATGATCGCCCAGCTGTTCCTGATGCACCGGCTGATGGCGCGCGAGGTGGTGACGCCCCTGCGCGGCCTAGCCGAGGCCCACCGCGAGGACGACGGCGCGGCGGCCGCCCGCATCGAAGCGCGCGGCGACGAGATCGGCGCCCTGGCCAGGGCGTTGCGCAAGCAGAGGGAAGTGCACGACGACCTGCTGCGCTCGCTGGAGGATCGGGTCGCCGACCGCACCCGCGAGCTGGAAAAGGCCAACCAGGCCAAGTCGGTGTTCCTGGCCAACATGAGCCACGAGCTGCGCACGCCGCTGAACGGCGTCATCGCCGTGGGCGACCGCCTGGCCGAAGAAAGCGATCCGGCCCGCCGCCGCGAGCTGGCCGCGCTGGTCGCCTCGTCGGGTCGCCTTCTGGAGCAGGTGCTGGGCGACATTCTCGACGTCTCGAAGATCGAGGCCGGCGAGTTCCAGATGACCTTCGCGCCGTTCGACCTGGAGGCCCTGGTGGCCGGCATGGCCGAGCTGCACCGGGCCTCGGCCGAGGTGAAGGGCCTGGCCTTTTCGTGGTCGGTCTCGCCCGAGGCGGCAGGCCGTTACGATGGCGACGCCGGACGGATCAGCCAGATCCTGTCGAACCTGCTGGGCAACGCGGTGAAGTTCACCAGCGTCGGGGGCGTGGACCTGTCGGTCGAGCGGATCGGCGACGTGGTGCGGTTCAGCGTCAGCGACACCGGGGTGGGCTTCGACGACGCCGTGCGCGAGCGGCTGTTCAAGCGCTTCGTCCAGGCCGACCAGTCGATCACCCGCCAGTTCGGCGGCACGGGCCTTGGCCTGTCGATCTGCGCGGCCCTGGCCGAGATGATGGGCGGCTCGATCGACGCCCGGGCGGTGACCGGCCGCGGCGCGACCTTCGTCGTCGACCTGCCGCTGCAGCCCTCGACCGAGGCCCTCGGGCACGACGAGGACGAGGACGACGGGCCGGTGTCGCTGGAGGGGCTGCGGGTGCTGGTGGCCGAGGATCATCCGGGCAACCGCAAGGTGGTCGAGATCGTGCTGGAGCCGTTCGGCGTGGACCTGACCATGGTCGAGGACGGCGAGGCGGCGCTGCGGGCGCTGGAAGAGCAGCCGTTCGACGCGGTGCTGATGGACATGCAGATGCCGGTGATGGACGGCCTGACCGCCACCCGGGCCATCCGCGCCAACGAGGCGGCCCAGGGCGCGCGGCGGATGCTGGTGATCATGCTGACCGCCAACGCCATGGACGAGCACATCGCCGCCGCCCACGCCGCGGGGGCCGACCTGCACGTGGCCAAGCCGCTCAATCCCGGCCTGCTGGTCCAGGCCCTGGCCGCCGCGCGCACGCGCGTGACGACGAAGATCAGCGCGGCGGAGTAGAGGCGGCGGCTCCTACGAGGCGCAGCCGCCGGGCGTTTCGCCGATTTCGGCCGGCGCGGGCCAGACCTGCAGGGTCGTCCGCGTCGGCGACAGGTGCGGGGCCCGGAATTCGCACCACAACGTCATGTCCGGAAGGAAGCTCAGGTTTATCGAGCCGACGAGGTCCGGTTCCCTCAGCGACACGTCGGTCGCGGGGGCGGCGCGGGTCAGGGTTCCCTCGGCCAGCAGCATCATCTCCCAGAACATCCGCCATGCGACCGCGTCGTCCAGGCCGGGCGGTCGGCGCCAGTCGATCCGCACCGAGAATTCCAGAGAGGCCGACCCGTCCGGTCCGGGCGTCTGCTCAGGGACGGATGACGGCGTATCGGTCGGAACGTCTGGTGACATGGCGGTCGCTCACTGGGTGACACCCGAGCATAGCCGATGACGCGGGTCGCGGTCAGGTCGCACCTAGCCTTCGCTATCGGTCTGATTGTTCCGCAGCCGCCAGCACCGTCCGGGCGGTGTCCAGGACCAGGGCCGTGCGGTCTTCGTCCTCCAGGGGCGAGGCCGCGAGGAAGATCGCCAGGGCGAAGCGGCGGCCGTCGGCCAGGCGGATCATGGCCAGGGTTGCGTCCGCGGCGCACAGGCCAAGATCGTAGGGCGCCCAGGTCGTCAGGGCCGCCAGCCGCGCGCCGGCGGGCAGGGCGGGGCGCAGGCGATCGCCGGCGGCCGCCTCCATCAGTCGCAGCAGCCGGCGGCGGTGGTCCTGGCTGGTCAGCTCGAACTGGTTGAGGGCCTCGAGGAAGCGCACCGCGCCCAAAGGCGTGACGGTATCGCGCGGATCGGCCAGATAGCGGCTCAGGGCGGCCCGGCGTTCGGCCTCGGGCACGGCCAGCACCGCCTTGCGCCAGGCTTGGCCCTTCCAGTCGGCGCGGAACGAGGCCGCGCCGGCGCGCGCCGGCAGCATCTGGCGGGCGTAGCGGTCGAGCCTCATGCCCTCGACCTTCTTCAGCTCCAGCCAGGCGGTGACCGCGCCGGGGCCGCCGACCCGTTTCAGCAGCACGTCGGCGGCGGTGTTGTCGGACAGGGCCACGGCGCGCTTGAGCAGTTCGTCGACCGTGTAGCGGTCGTGTTCGGGCCAGGCGTCGGCGGTCGCGCCGG
>JASGDR010000509.1:0-3746 GCA_047607095.1 Caulobacter sp. | reverse complement strand
GGCGCGCCAAGGTCGCGCGCGGCCATTTCCAGCAACACGCCGAAGCGCGAGGCGTCGACATAGATGTCCAGATTGTCGAGCGACTGTAATGGAAGCTGCGCCCGCCCCATCAGTTCGGAAGGGGAACCGCCGAGAGTTTCGATGAGATCGGCGACCCCTTCCAAGGCTATGCCCCGCAGGTAGCGCTGGATCCTGAAGGGGGCGCGCTCGCTCCCGATGTCGCTCATGGTCAAAAAGCCCGTCTCGCAATCCTACTGAGGGCCGTCACCGAGCTCCAAACTGTACCTGAATCACCGGAGTCGACACTCGAGAATCGTGAGTCCATCGCACAGGGTGTGCTTCTGAACGATCATTTTCCCCGCGTGTCCTTAAATATGAAATTTCAAGTCTCAAAATATAGTCTTTTCCGAACCAGACGGCGAACCCGCCCAAATCACTCAACTATTTCACGTTAATCAAATTTTATGGAATTAGACTCATCAATTGCTTTGAAATTTCACAATCAAACCATCCCTCCGGCCGCTATTGGCCAGGCTCAACATTGATGAGCTCGTGATCCTATAGGGTTGTTACGTGACCGGAATCTATTTGGGGCGCTTTTGATGGTCACGGTACTTAGCTGCATCGCATTCAAGCATAATATTTGGATCATCCTGATCGCTCTTCTGATTTGCGGAGCAGGATCGTTCGCGGCGGCGCGATTGTTCATTCGCGCCCTGGAAACGCGGGGCGTGCAGCGGATCGGCTGGCACTTCCTGACAGCGCTAGCGGCCGGCGCGGCGATCTGGTGCACCCATTTCGTCGCGATCCTCGGCTTCGACGCCGGCGCGCCGGTGGACTTCGACCCCGTCCTGACGATGGCCTCCCTCGGCATCGCCGTCGCCGGCGGAGCGGTCGGCTTCGCGATCGCGGGCGCGGGCCGCAAGGGCTTCACGCCGGCGATCGGCGGCGCCGTCGCCGGCCTGGGCATCGCGGCCATGCACTATGTCGGAATGCTGGCCTACCGCGTCCAGGGGATCGTTTCCTGGGACCAGACCTACCTGATCGTCTCGATCCTCGCGGCCGTCGTCGCGCCCAGCGTGACCCTGCAACTGGCCGCGCGCAGCCCCAGCCCGCGCCCGAACCTCATCGCCGCCGGCCTGGCGATCGGGGTGCTGAGCCTGCACTTCACGGGCATGGCGGCCCTCAGGGTGACCCCGCTGCTGGTGGACGGCGCGTTCTCGAATCCGGAGGCGCTGCTCGTGCTCGCGCTCGCCGTGGCGTGCGTGGCGCTGATCATCGTCGCCGCCGGCCTGGCCAGCTACCTGATCGACAACAACTCGCGGGCCGAAGCGGTCGAGCGCCTGCGCCGCATGGCCCTGAGCGACGCGCTGACCACCCTGCCCAACCGGGCCAGCTTCAACGAGCGCCTCGATCTCGAAATCGAGCTGGCCCAGAAGCTGAACGGCGCCTTCGCCCTGGTCGGCATCGACCTGGACCGCTTCAAGGAGGTCAACGACCTGCGCGGCCACGCCGCCGGGGACGAGCTGCTGCGGATTCTCGGCCGCCGCCTGAAGGCGCTGCTGAAGACCGAACAGGCCGAGTTCATCGCCCGCACCGGCGGCGACGAGTTCTTCGCGATCTGCCGGCTGGACGATCCCGCCCAGGTGTCGGAATTCACCGCGCGGCTCGAGACGGCCTTCAGCAAGATCATCCGCATCGCCGACTTCGAGATCGCCCCCGGCGCCAGCTTCGGCGTGGCGATGTGGCCGGCGGACGCGTCCGACAAGGAGGCGCTGATCAACAACGCCGACCTGGCGATGTACCGCGCCAAGGCCGATCCGATGCGGTCGGTCTGTTTCTACGAGCCGGCGATGGACGAGCAGATCCGCACGCGCCGGGCGCTCGCCGCCGACCTGCGCGAGGCCCTGACGCGCAACGAACTGTCGCTGCACTATCAGGTGCAGACCTCGATCACGACCGGAAGGATCTCCGGCTACGAGGCGCTGCTGCGCTGGGACCATCCGCAGCTGGGCTTCGTGCCCCCGACCCAGTTCATCCCCATCGCCGAGGAGAACGGCCTCATCCTGCCCATCGGCGAATGGGTGCTGAAGAGAGCCTGCCAGGAGGCGGCGACGTGGAACCCGCCCTACAAGGTCTCAGTCAATCTCTCCGCCGTCCAGTTCGCCAACACCGACCTGCCACGCCTAGTCCTTGAGGCGCTGCTGGACACGAACCTGCCGCCTGAGCGGCTGGAACTGGAGCTGACCGAGTCGACGATCTTCGCCGACCGCGCGCGGGCCCTGCACATGCTGCGGCAGATCAAGGCGCTGGGGGTCAGCATCGCGCTGGACGACTTCGGGACGGGCTATTCCTCGCTCGACACCCTGCACTCGTTCCCGTTCGACCGGATCAAGATCGACCGCTCCTTCTTCGGACAGGAGACCAGTCCGCGCACGACCGCGATCATTCGGGCCGTTCTGGCGCTGGGGAAGAGCTTCGGCATTCCCGTGCTGGCGGAGGGCATCGAGACCTACGAGCAGCTTTCGCTGCTGAACGCCGAAGGCTGCGACGAGGCCCAGGGCTTCCTGCTGGGCCAGCCCGCCCCGCTCGACGCCATCGTCGGCAGCGGCCAGATCACCAGGGCCGCCCCGCCCTCGACGCTTCCCCAGCCCGCGCGGGCCGTCGCCCTCACCTCGCTTTCGGACGCCGAGCCGGCGCCGCTCAGCCGCCGCGCCCGTCGCCGCGGCGCATCCAACAGGAACTTCCAATGACGCCCATGGCGATTTGGGATCGGATCCGGCGCTCGTTCTCCGTCTCGCTCGAAGGGCCCGAGCTGCTTCAGGCCCGTCGCGAGGCGCTCGCGCGGTTCATTCCGCTCATGTACGCGATGCTGGTCGCCAACATCTGGCTGCTCGTCCTCAGCTTCCACGCCAGCGCGCCGGTCTGGCTCACCCTGCCGGCGCCGATGCTGCTTTCGGTCGTCTGCGGCGCCCGCCTGCTGCTCTGGCGCCGCCGCCGCAACACGGCCCATTCGCCCGAGACCGCCGCCCAGGAACTGTCGCGGATCAACCTGTTCGCCATGCTGCTCGGCATGGCCATCGTGGTCTGGACCTGCGCCCTGCTGCCCTATGGCGACGCCTACGCCCAGTGCCACGTGGCCTTCTTCATGGGCGTTTCGATGCTGGGCGTCATGAGCTGCCTCACGCACCTGCGCACCGCCTCGCTGATGGTCAACCTGCTGGCCGGGGTCGTCTTCCTGATCTTCTTCGGCCTGACGGGAAAGACCGAGTTCATGGCGATGACGGCCAACCTGCTGTTCGTCAGCGTCAGCATGGTGGTCATCGTCCTGTTCCGGGATCGCGACTTCGTCCGCATGATCAACGCCCAGACCGAGGCCCGCCGCCGGGAAGAGGCCCAAAGCCGGCTGCTGCGGATGATCGACGACATGCCCGTGGCCGTCATGACGGTCGAGCCCGAGACGCTGAAGATCAACTACGCCAACGAGACCTCCAAGCGCCTCATCCAGAACATCGAGCACCTGCTGCCGATCAAGGCCGAAGACCTGCAGGGCACCTCGATCGACGTCTTCCATCGCCGGCCCGACCACCAGCGCCGGATCCTGAACGATCCGGCCAACCTTCCCTACGGCACGCGCATCCATCTGGGGCCCGAGGTGCTGGACCTGAAGGTGTCGGCCGTCATGGGCGACGACGGCGCCTATCTGGGGCCGATGCTCACCTGGGCGCTGGTCACCAAGGAGGTGG
>JASGDR010000508.1:0-5575 GCA_047607095.1 Caulobacter sp. | reverse complement strand
TGCGCCGCCCGACCATCCGCCTGCTCAAGCGCGAAGGGGTCGGCGGCCTGGCCTCGGCCGCGATCGCCGGCTGGGACGCCGCCCGCGGCCAGACGCTTGCGGTGATGGACGGCGACGGCCAGCACGATCCGCGCCTGATCGGCGCCATGCTGCGCAGGATGGCCCAGGGCGAACCGGACCTTGTCGTGGCCAGCCGCTATCTCGACGGCGCCGGCTCGGGCCTTTCCGGCTTCCGCCACGCCATCAGCCGCGGCGGCGTCAACCTGGCGGGCCTGCTGCTGGGCCTGCGCCTGGCCGACCCGATGAGCGGCTGCTTCCTGATGAGCCGCGACTGGTACGAGACCGTCCGCCCGCGCCTGTCGGGGGTCGGCTTCAAGATCCTCGTCGACGTCGCCGCATCCGGCCCGCGCCGCCCGGCCGTCGCCCAGATCCCCACCGCCCTGCTGCCGCGCGCCGGCGGCGAGTCCAAGCTCGACCTGCGCGTGGCCTTCGACCTGGTCGGCCTGCTGGCCGAAAAGCGGACCAACGGCGTGCTCTCGGCGCGCCTCTTCCAGTTCCTGGCGGTCGGCGCCAGCGGCCTCGTGGTCCACCTGGGCGTGCTGGGCGCGACCCAGGCGGCGGACATGGCCTTCTGGACCGGCCAGACCCTGGCCATACTGGTGGCCATGACCTGGAACTTCGGGCTCAACAACGTCCTGACCTTCCGCGACAAGCGCCTGCGCGGCGCGGCCTTGTGGCGCGGCCTGCTCAGCTTCTACGCCGCCTGCCTGGGCGGCGCGCTGCTCAACGACCTGGCCGGCGCGGGCCTCGACGCCGTCGGCGCGCCCTGGCTGGCGGCCGGCGCCGGCGGCGCGCTGCTGGGCGCGCTCTGGAACTATCACGCCTCGCGCCGGGTCACCTGGCGCGACCTTCCCGAGGCCGGCGAAGCCGAAGCCCAGGCCGCGGCGCCTCTGGCCGGGGAGAGCCGCGCCTGACCGCCCCGACCGCCCCGACCGCCTCGACCGCCTCGACCGTTCCCGACCGCCGCGCCTGGCTCCTGGCCGGCGGCCTGCTGCTCGCCGCCGCCTTCGCGATCCGCGCCTGGCAGTTCGGCAATCCGCTGATCCATGTCGACGAGAACTTCTACCTGCTGGTCGGCGACCGGATGCTGCACGGGGCCCTGCCCTATGTGGACATCTGGGACCGCAAGCCGGTCGGCCTCTTCGTGCTCTACGCCGCCATCCGCCTGCTCGGCGGCGACGGGATCGTGCAGTACCAGGTCGTCGCCACGCTGTTCGCCGCCGGCACGGCCTGGCTGATCGCCCGCATAGCCGCCCCGGCCGCCGGCATCCGCGCGGCCACGGCGGCCGGCGCCATGTACCTGCTGATGCTGCCGTTGGCCGGCGGCTGGGGCGGCCAGGCGCCGGTGTTCTACAACCTGCTGGTCGCCGGCGCGGCCCTGGCGGTGCTGACGGCCCTGCGCAGGCCGGACGTCGGCTCGATCCGTCGCCTGGGCGCCCTGGCCATGCTGCTGACCGGCCTGGGCCTGCAGATCAAGTACACGGTGGTGTTCGAGGGCTTCGCTTTCGGCGTGCTGCTGCTGGGCCTGTCGTGGCGGGCCTCGAAGTCGTGGAGCCGGCTGGCGCTCGATGCGGCCCTGTGGGTCGGACTGGCCCTTCTGCCCACCCTGGCGGCGCTGGCCTTCTATGCCTGGCGCGGCGAGGCCCAGGCCTTCGTCTACGCCAACTTCCTGTCGATCGGCGCGCGCAGCGGCGCCGACGACGCCGAACTGCTCCATCGCCTGCTGAAGACGGCCAAGGTGCTGGCGCCCCTGACGGTCGCCGCGGGCCTGGCGGCCTGGATCGGCGACTGGCGCTCGCGCGAGGGCGGCAAGGCGGCCTTCGGCTTCGCCGTCGCCTGGCTGCTTTCGGCCGTCGGCGGCTATCTGATCTTCGGCACCTATTTCGACCACTACGCGCTGCCGCTGTTCGCGCCGCTGACGGTGGTCGCCGCCCCGCTGTTCGCCGTCCGCCGGCGTCGCCTGGGCCTGGCGGCGGCGGCCTTCCTTCTCACGGCGGGCGTGCTGGTCGACGGCGCCGCCCTGGCGAAGGGATGGGCCAAGCGCGGCAGGATCGACGAAATGGGGCAGCTGCTGGCCGCGGTCCGGCCCGGCCTGTCGCAAGGCCTGTGGGTGTGGAACGGCGACAGCATCGTCTATCACCTGACCGGCGCGAGCCTGCCCTCGCGCTGGCCCTTCGCCGGGCACCTGAACCTGCTGCGCGAGCACGGGGCGATCGGGGTCGACCAGGAAGCCGAGATCCGGCGCATCCTCGCGACCCGGCCCGGCGTCATCGTCGACCGCACGCCGCGGGCCAAGGACTTCAACTTCGCCGTCGTGGCGATCGTCGACGCCGAACTGGCCCGCCACTACCGGCCGGCGAAGACGATCAGGCTCAAGAAGTCGTCGCTGATCGTCTACCGGCGGATCGACTGAGAAAGATCCTCCCCCTCTGGGAGAGGGTCCAAGCCCTATTCGGCGATCCCGTTCAGGCGCTTGGCGGCCAGCACGGTGTTGGCCAGCAGGCAGGCGATGGTCATGGGCCCGACGCCGCCCGGCACCGGAGTGATGGCGCTGGCCACGTCCTTGACCTCGTCGAAAGCGACGTCGCCGACCAGGCGGGTCTTGCCGTCATCCTTGGGGATACGGTTGATGCCGACGTCGATGACCACGGCGCCGGGCTTGACCCAGTCGGCCTTGACCATCTGCGCACGGCCCACGGCGGCCACCACGATGTCGGCTTCGCGCACGACGGCCGGCAGGTCCTTGGTGCGCGAATGGGCGATGGTGACGGTGCAGTCCGCGGCCAGCAGCAGCTGAGCCATCGGCTTGCCCATCAGGTTCGAGCGGCCGATCACGACCGCGCGCTTGCCCGACAGCTCGCCCAGCTGGTCGCGCAGCAGCATCATGCAGCCGGTCGGGGTGCAGGGCGTCAAGGCCGGCAGGCCGCTGGCCAGGCGGCCGGCGTTGGCCACGGTCAGGCCGTCGACGTCCTTGTCGGGCGAGATGGCGGCGACCACCGCGGCCTGGCTGATGTGGTCGGGCACGGGGAACTGCACCAGCACGCCGTGCACGGCCGGGTCGGAGTTCAGCCGCTCGACCAGCGCCAGCAGCTCGGCCTGGCTGGTCTCGGCCGGCAGGCGGTGGGTCTCCGAATGCATGCCCGCTTCCAGGGTCTGCTCGCCCTTGCTGCGCACATAGACCTGGCTGGCCGGGTCCTCGCCCACCAGCACCACGGCCAGGCCCGGCGTCAGGCCGTGCTCGGCCTTCAGGCCGGCGACCTCGGCGGCGATGGTTTCGCGCAGGCGGGCGGCGAAGGCCTTCCCGTCGATGATGGCGGCTTGAGTCATGGGGGCGCTCCTGTGCGCGCTCCCCTATCGCCTCGCCCGGCCGCGTGCAACGCCCAAACCGGCGCGCGGTTTGCGCAAAGGCCCTGGCGTGGACGTCATTCTTTCGTGCTAGAGCCGAAGGGATGGAATCTCCGTCCGCCGCGTTGCGCGCCGACGTCGTCCTGGTGGGCGGCGGACTGGCCAACAGCCTGATCGCCCTGCGCCTGAAGGCGCTGCGGCCGGGCCTGCGCGTGCTGCTGCTCGAGCGCGGCGCGACCATCGGCGGCCAGCACACCTGGTGCCACTTCGAGACCGACGTCGACGCCGCCATCGGCGGCTGGCTGCGCCCCTTGATCGCCCATCGCTGGAGCGGCTACGAGGTGCGCTTTCCCGCCCACGCCCGGCGGCTGCCCACGCCCTATCTGGCCATCACTTCCAGGCGCCTGCACGAGGTGATCTCCCGCGCCCTCGGCCCCGACGCCTGGACCAACGTCTCGGTGGTCGACGTCAACCCGCATCAGGTCACGCTGGCCGACGGCCGGCGCATCGTCGCCGGCGCGGTGATCGACGGCCGCGGCGCCCGCCGCAGCAAGCGCCTGGCCCTGGGCTGGCAGAAGTTCGTCGGCCAGGACCTGCGCCTGTCCGCGCCCCACGGCCTGACCGCCCCGATCATCATGGACGCCACGGTGCCGCAGACCGACGGCTACCGCTTCGTCTACGTCCTGCCGCTGGACGCCCGCCGCCTGCTGGTCGAGGACACCCGCTACAGCGACGGTCCGGCGCTGGACCGCATCGCCCTCTCCGAAGCCATCGCCGACTACGCCAAGGCCCAGGGCTGGGCCGTCGAGGCGGTCGAGCGCGAGGAGCACGGCGTCCTGCCTATCGCGCTTGGCGGCGACATCGACGGCTACTGGCGCGAAGCCCGGCCGCAGGTGGCCGAGGTCGGCCTGCGCGCGGCCCTCTTCCAGCCGACCACGGGCTACTCCCTGCCCGACGCCGCGCGGCTGGCCGACAAGATCGCCGCCCTGCCCCGCATCACCAGCGCCGGCGTGCGCGCCTGCGTCGAAAGCCATTCCAAGACCGCCTGGCGCAAACGCCGCTTCCTGCGCCTGCTGAACCGCATGCTGTTCCGCGCCTGCGCCCCGGAAGAGCGCTATCGGGTGCTCGAACGCTTCTACCGGCTTTCGGTCCCGCTCATTCAGCGCTTCTATGCGGCCAGGCTTACCTGGCGCGACCGGGCGAGGATTCTGATCGGCAAGCCGCCCGTGCCCATATCGGCCGCCATGAAGTGCATACGCGAAAGTTCCGTGTTCGGAGGACAAGACGCATGAACGCCCACGCCTCGCTCCCGCCCCGTCCCAAGGCGGCCGTGATCGGCGCCGGCTTCGGCGGCCTGTCGCTGGCGGTGAGGCTGCAGTCGCAGGGCTTCGACGTCACCCTGTTCGAGGGCCGCGAGAAGCCCGGCGGCCGGGCCTATGTCTGGGAGCAGGAAGGCTTCACCTTCGACGCCGGCCCCACCGTCGTCACCGATCCCGACTGCCTCAAGGAGCTGTTCGAGCTCTCCGGCAAGCGCATCGAGGACTATGTCGAGCTGCTGCCCGTCGACCCGTTCTATCGCCTGCTGTGGGAAGACGGCGACGTCTTCGACTACGTCAACGACCAGGAAGGCCTCGACCGCCAGATCGCCGCCCGCAACCCGGCCGACGTCGAGGGCTACCGCCGCTTCCACGCCTATTCCGAAGAGCTCTATCAGAAGGGCTATGTCGAGCTGGGTGCGGTGCCGTTCCTCGACTTCGGCTCGATGATCGCCGCCGCCCCGTCGCTGATGAAGCTGCAGGCCTGGCGCAGCGTCTACGACAAGGTCGCCGGCTTCGTGAAGGACGACCACGTCCGTCAGGCCCTGTCGTTCCATAGCCTGCTGGTCGGCGGCAGCCCGTTCGCCACCTCGTCGATCTACGCCCTGATCCACGCGCTTGAGCGTCGCGGCGGCGTGTGGTTCCCGCGCGGCGGCACCCACGCCCTGATCCGGGCGCTCGCCAAGCTGTTCCAGGATCTGGGCGGCAAGCTGCACCTGTCCCTGCCCGTCGAGCGCATCGCCGTGCGCGAGGGCCGCGTCACCGGCGTGGTCACCAGGGAAGGCTTCGAGGCCTTCGACACCGTCGCCTCCAACGCCGACGTCATGCACACCTACCGCCATCTCCTCCGCGAG
>JASGDR010000507.1:0-3117 GCA_047607095.1 Caulobacter sp. | reverse complement strand
GGTCGTCCGCCACGGCGTCGGCGCCCGCAACCGGCTGCGCCAGACGGCCATGGGCCAGGCGCTGATGCTCGACACGGCGTGCGACGCCGACGAGACGCCGGAGTGGCGGGCCGTCATGCGCCAGGCGCGCGCCCGCGGCCTGGGCTATCACCGCGACGAGTTCGGCGACGCCATCGTCTGCATCGCCGCGCCGGTGCGCGACGCCGCCGGCGCGATCGTCGCGGCCGTCAGCCTGTCGACCATCCCGCAGTATCTCGCCGAGGACCGCATCGACGAGCTGCGCCGGCTGGTCGAGGACGCGGGCCGCGCGCTCAGCCGCAGGATCGGCGGCGCGTAAGGGAAACCTGGCCGCCCGGACGCTGGACGTAAAAAGAAACGTCCTTCTTTTGAAAATCAATGACTTAACTCGAAACCCTCAAGCCGGATCGACGCCGCGTCTTAGGTTCGGGCAGAGAACGATACGCGCCCGGAGGCCGCCCTTGGCCAGGTTGCTCAGCTGGATGTTCGCGCC
This sequence comes from Caulobacter sp., assembly GCA_047607095.1. Classification (GTDB taxonomy): domain Bacteria; phylum Pseudomonadota; class Alphaproteobacteria; order Caulobacterales; family Caulobacteraceae; genus Caulobacter. Next base: position 2,606 of record JASGDR010000507.1, on the reverse strand, counting down.
GAACGTCGCGGCCAGGGCGCGGGCGATCGTCAAGCCGATGCCGGTGCCGTCCTTGTTCTGACGACGGGCCGCCTCGCCCCGCTGAAAGGGTTCGAACATCGAGGCGATGGCCGCTTCGGGAATGCCGGGGCCGGCGTCGACGACGTCGATGCGCAGCTGGCCGTCCTTCTGCGAGCATTGGATCGCGGCCTGGCCGCCATAGCGGACGGCGTTGTCGATCAGGTTGCCAAGGCAGCGTGACAGGGCGTTCGGCCTGACCCGCGCCTGGGCGCCGCAGCCGCCGACGAAGACGACCTTCGAATGAACCTCGGCGAAATCCTCGGCCAGGCTGGAGAGCAGGGAGTCGAGATCCACGACCGACCAGGGCTCCTGGCTTTCGCTGCTGCGCGCCAGGTCCAGCCCGGTCCGCACCATCGAAAGCGTCGCGTTGAGGTCGCCGATCAGGCGCTCGCGAAGCTCCGGGTCCGACACGTCTTCCAGCCTCAGACGTAGGCGCGTCAGGGGCGTCTGCAAGTCGTGAGCGATCGACGACAGCATCTGGGTGCGCTCTCGCACGCCGTCGCGCACCTGGCGCTGCATCAGGTTGAAGGCGGCCATGGTGGTGCGCACGTCGCGCGGGCCTTCCTCCGAGATCGCGACGGCGTCGATCGACCTGGAAAAGGCCCGCGCGGCCTGGGTCAGCCTCTTGAGTGGCTGGGTGGCCCGCCGGGCGACGAACACCGACAGCAGCGCGCTGGCCGCCAGGATCAGCGACAGGAACAGCGGGTTCAGCGTCGCGCTGGGGGGAAGGATCAAAGGCGGCAGGTAGAAGGCGAAGTTCTCGCGCCGTCCGTCGGGGCGCATCAACGAAACGTTCCAGCAGTCGCCGTGCGGCAACTGCCGCATGCCGGCCAGCGCCTGAAGCTTTTCCTGTCCCGTCGGCCGGCAATAGCCGTCGCTCATCCTCTGGGCTTCCGGAGCGATCGGTCTGGCCAGGCCGGCGGCCAGGGTCGCGCTGAGCCTCTCGTCGCGCACGCGCGGTTCGGGCCAGGCCTCGGGCGCCGGGCGAACGCCGATGATGCGGTCCTGGCTGATCAGCCGCCGGGTCTCTTCCGGCGCGCTGCCCAGACGCTGCACGACTTCGGCCACGCTGAGCGCCAGCCGCTGGTCGCGATAGCGCTCGAAGTCCTGGCGACGGGCGTGCTCGGCGATCAGCAGGGCCGAGATCGCCGCCGTCGACAGGCCGACCATCAGGATAAGCGCCATGCGCCCCGCCAGCGAGCCGGCGAAGTCGGAGATCTCCCTTCCGACGCGTTGCAGCCGCGGCATGAGAGGCGTCATGGGGCGAGGGTCCATTGGCGAGCAGGCAGACGCCCGTATTGACCGAGGCCGGCGGCCCGGTCCACCCCATGCGCTCCCCGGACTCGGCTCACAGCGAACCGTCCGCTCCCAGGACCTGGTAGAGCGTGATGCGGTTGGCCAGGTCCTCCTGGACGACGCTGATCTCGGCCTGGCGCGCCGCGTAGTAGGTGCGCTGGGCGGTCAGGGCGTTGAGGAAGGTGTCGGCGCCCGCCTCGTACTTGGCGCGGGCCAGTACGCGGCTCTTGTCGGCGGCCGAGACGAGATCGGCCTGGGCCAGGCGCTGGCGGTCGATGGAGCCGCGCCGCGCGAGGCCGTCGGCGACCTCCTTGAACGCGGTCTGGACGGCTCCCTCATAGGAGGCGAGGGCGGCGTCCCGGTCGGCCTTGGCCGCGTCGAGGTCGGCCCGGCGCGAACCGCCGAGCAGGGGCAGGCTGACCGACGGCGCGAGGTTCCATTGCCCAGAACCCGAACCGAAGAGCTCTTTCAGCGCCGTGCTGGCCACCCCGGTCGACGCGGTGAGGCTGATGGTCGGGAAATAGGCCGCCCGCGCGGCGCCGATCGCCTGCTCCTTGGCGCGCAGCGTGTGTTCGGCCTCCAGCACGTCCGGGCGCTTCTTCAGGACGCTCGAGGAGAGACCCGCGGGCGGCTTGCCCAGGGCTGCGTCGAGGTCGACGAGCGTGGACGCCCCGTCGCCTGTGGGTGCGCCGACAAGGAGGTCCAGCGCGTTGCGGGCCTGGGCGACGGCGGTGACGTAGCTTTCGATATCGGCCCGCGCCTGGGCGACGATGGTCAGGGCGTCCTGGACGTCGCCCTGTCCGGCCAGGCCCGCCGCCTGCAGGGCCCGGGTCAGGGACAGGGTCTTCTCGCCGCTGGCGAGGGTCTCTCGGGCGGCGTCGAGCAGGCCCTGGTCGGCGGCGAGGGTGACGTAGGCGTTGGCCGTCTCGGCCACCAGGCTGAGCTTGGCCGAGCGCATACCCGCCTCGGTCGACAGGTAGGTCTCCAGGGCCTGGCGGCTGAGACTGCGCAGGCGGCCGAAGAGGTCCAGTTCGAAGCTGCTGATCCCCAGACCGGCGGAGTAGCTGGCGCTGTCGCCGCCCGCGGCGTCGGAGGCGCCGGTTTTGGAGCCGTCGGCCGTCAGGTTCAGCGTGGGCGCCTGCGAGGACCTCTGCCCGCGGTACTGGGCGCGGGCGGCGGCGACGTTGGCCACCGTCTCGCGAAGGTCGCGGTTGTTGGCCAGCGCCGTCTCGATCAGCCCGCGCAGGGTC
>JASGDR010000506.1:0-11149 GCA_047607095.1 Caulobacter sp. | reverse complement strand
CTCGCTTCGTCCGAACACGGGGCTTTCCAGGCGTTCCGGACGATCCGGCTCGAAGCCCGACAGGCGGGCGCGGAAGTCGGCGAAGACGGGGTCGGCGTAGAGGCCGCCGCGCGGCCCCTCCAGGGCGCGCCGCTCCGAGGCCTCGCCGCCGAACCAGTCGAAGAAGAACGGCTCCCAGCGCAGAGCCTCGCCGCCGGCGATCTTCGTCCCCTCGGCCAGGGCCTTGAACGCGGCGTTGACCAGGTCGACGTCGGCCGCCTCGCCCCGGCTCTTCACGGCCAGGCGGGCGATCACGGCCTCGCGCAGGGCCTGCCTATAGGCTTCGGAAAAGCCGTTCAGGGCCGCGATCAGGCCCGACTGGTCCGGGTTGAGCGGCGCCAGGCAGGCGGCCAGCTGCTGCAGGTTCCAGAACCCCGCCTCGGGCTGGCGGCCGAAGCTGTAGAGGCCCGAATGGTCGAAATAGGCGGCCGTGAAGTTGGGATCGTTCCCGGGCAGGAAACGCCAGGGGCCGTAGTCGAAGCTTTCGCCGGTGACGACCATGTTGTCGGTGTTGAGCACGCCGTGCACGAAGCCGGCCGCCATCCAGCGGGCCACGAGGCGGGCGGTGCGGGCCACCACCTCGCGGAACATCGCCGTCGGCCGGTCGGGAGCGTCGGCCAGGTGCGGGAAATAGGTCTCGACCACGTGGTCGACCATGGCCGCGGTCAGGTCGGCGCGGTCGAAATAGGCCAGGCGCTGGAAAGTCCCGAAGCGGATGTGGCTGTGGGAAAGCCTGGTCAGCACCGCCGAACGGGTGGGGCTGGGCTCGTCGCCGCGGGTCTGGGCCTCGCCGGTCTCGACGAGGGAAAAGGCCCGCGAGGTCGGAACGCCCAGGGCCTCCAGCAGGCTCGCGGCCAGGATCTCGCGCACGCCGCCCTTCAGGGTCAGGCGGCCGTCGCCGTGCCGCGACCACGGCGTCTGGCCCGAACCCTTGGTGGCCAGATCCAGCAGCCGGTCGGTTCCGGCCTCGCGCAGCTGCGCGAACAGGAAGCCGCGGCCGTCGCCCAGTTCGGGGTTGTAGGAGCGGAACTGGTGGCCGTGATAGCGCATGGCCAGCGGCCCGGGCTGGTTGTCCGACAAGGCCTGGAACCGCGCGAAGCGGGCGATCCACTCGGCGTCGCTCAACCCCTCCAGGCCCACCGTGGCGGCGGCGCGATCGTTGCGGAACCGCAGGATCGTTTCAGGAAAATCGGCGGGAACGACGGGGTCGGCGAACTCGCCTTCCCAGGCGGCGGCCAGGCCGGCGAATCGAGGATCGGGGCGATAGCGTTCGGAGACCGGCATGAGCGCCAGATGCCCCCGCCGCGCCGCGTTCGCAAGAAGCCCCGCCCCCGCGACCCATTTTAAGAAAGTGCGGATGTTCGCATAACGCTGTCGCAGTTTCGCAACAGCAACCCTCGATCCGTTTTCCTGCAAGGATTTCGCTTGCCGAGCATACGGAGCGCCCATAACCATTGGCTGTCCATTCGAACAGTCGTTCGGGTGTAGGCCAATCAAAAAGCCGGCGGGGGCGGTGCAAGCGCTCTCGTCATAACGAACCGAGGTAGGAAATGCGCTTTACCCAGGTGCTTCGCGGCACGGCCTCCGCCGTCGTGCTCGCGGGCGTCGCCGCGATCGGCGTCGCCCATGCTCAGGACACGGCCGCGGCGGCCGCCCAGGAGCCCGAAACCCTCACCGTCGACAGCATCATCGTCACCGCCCAGAAGCGCGAGCAGAACCTGCAGGACACCCCGGTGGTGGTCACCGCGGTCAGCGCCAAGCTGCTGCAGGACACCGGCGTCAAGGACATCAAGGATCTGACGATCCTGACTCCGGGCCTGACGGTGACCTCGACGACGTCGGAAGCCTCGACCACCGCCCGCATCCGCGGCGTCGGCACGGTCGGCGACAACCCCGGCCTGGAAAGCTCGGTCGGCATCGTGATCGACGGCGTCTATCGCCCGCGCAACGGCGTGTCGTTCGGCGACCTGGGCGAAATGGAGCGCATCGAGGTGCTGAAGGGCCCGCAGGGCACCCTGTTCGGCAAGAACACCTCGGCCGGCGTCATCAACATCATGACCAAGGAGCCGGAGTTCGGCTTCGGCGCCAACGCCGAGGTCACGGTCGGCAACTACGACGCCAAGGGCGTGGCCGCCTCGGTCACCGGCCCGCTGTTCGACAGCGAGAAGTGGGCCGGGCGCCTGTACGCCGCCGCCCGCAAGCGCGACGGCTTCAACACGGTGGTGACGGGCGAGGGCCCCAGCACCGAGAAGGAAGACGCCGACCAGAACTTCTACACCGTGCGCGGCCAGCTGCTGTTCGTGCCGGACGACAACGCCACCTTCAAGTTCATCGCCGACTACACCAAGCGCGACGAGAACTGCTGCGGCGCCGTGCAGATCCGCACCGGCCCGACGGCCGCCGTCGTCCAGGCGCTGTCGACTGGCACCGGCATCTCCAACCCGGCCGATCCGTTCGCCCGCGTGGCCTATTCCAACCGCGGCTCGCCGCAGGAAATCGAGGACAAGGGGATCTCGCTGCAGGCCGACATCGACCTGCCGATCGGCACGCTGACCTCGATCAGCGCCATCCGCAACTGGCGCATCGACAGCGGCCAGGACAGCGACTTCACCGCCGCCGACATCACCTATCGCGCCAAGGACGGCACCAACTACGCCGAGTTCACCACCTTCAGCCAGGAACTGCGCCTGGCCGGCAACACCGAGCGGCTGAACTGGCTGGTCGGCGCCTTCCTGGCCGACGAACGCCTCGACAACGAGGCCAACTTCAAGTTCGGCGCCGACTACGAAGCCTACATGTCGACGATCGTGCTGTCGGGCATCGCCTCGGCCCTGGCCCCGGCCGGGATCACGGTCAACCAGGCCAACAGCGCGACCTTCGCCTCGCAGATCACCAACCTGGCCTACGGCAGCTCGTTCCCGGCCGGCACGGGCCTGCACGACACCTACAAGCAGCGCTCCAAGACCATCGCGCTGTTCACCAACAACACGCTGAAGGTCACCGACGCCTTCGACATCACCGTGGGCCTGCGCTACACGGCCGAGAGCAAGGACCTCAGCACCTACCAGACCGGCGCCTCCAACGCCTGCGGCGTGCTGCTGACCACCGCCGGCCAGCAGCGGGTGGCCGCCACCCTGATCGCGCGCGGCGTTCCGGCCGCCCTGTTCGGCACCGCCACCGGCACCAGCCTGGTTTCGACGGTCGTCGGCAACATGTGCCTGCCCTGGGCCAACCCGCTGTTCAACGGCCGCGGCACCGAGCAGAGCATGAGCGAGCGTGAATGGACCGGCACGGTGAAGGCGTCCTACCGCCTGAACCCGCAAGTCTTCGCCTACGGCTCCTACGCCCGCGGCTACAAGGGCGGCGGCTACAACCTCGACCGCACCCAGTCGTCGAACGGCCTGCCCAGCGGCGGCGTGGGCGTGGTGCCGATCTACGACACCTCGTTCCCGGCCGAGTTCGTCGACAGCTACGAGCTGGGCCTGAAGAACACCCTGTTCAACCGCTCGGTGCTGTTCAACGTCACGGGCTTCTACCAGAAGTTCAGCGACTTCCAGCTCAACACCTTCCTGGGCACCTCGTTCGCGGTGCGCTCGGTCGACGAGGTGACCTCCAAGGGCGTCGACGTCGACTTCCTGTGGTTCACCCCGCTGCGCGGCCTGACCGTGCAGAGCGGCCTGACCTATTCCAAGACCGAGTACGGCGACAAGGCGGTGGCCAACGATCCGACCAACGCCCTGGTCCTGCTGCCCGGCAGCCAGATGTCGTTCGCGCCGGAATGGTCGGGCTCGGCCTCGATCAGCTACGAGCACGCGGTCGGCACGGGTCTGAAGGCCAAATACAACATCGGCGCCAAGTACGTGTCGGAATACAACACCGGCTCGGACCTGTTCCCCTACAAGCTGCAGGACGCCTTCACCCTGGTGAACGCCCGCATCGGCATCGGCGACGCCGACGACAAGTGGACCGCCGAACTGTGGGCCCAGAACCTGTTCGACGAGGAATACTACCAGGTGGTGTTCAACGGCCCGCTGCAAGGCTCTTCCGGCCTCTCGGCGACCAACAAGACCTACAGCAAGAGCGGCGACAGCCTGACCTACGACGCCTTCCTCGGCGCGCCGCGCACCTACGGCGTGACCCTGCGGGCGAAGTTCTGATCCTCACGGATCCGAACGCGAAGACGGGAAAGGGCGGTCCGCAAGGGCCGCCCTTTTTCGTTGGGCGATAAGGGGAACGAGCGGGCGGGCATCGCCACGCCGCATTCCGCCGACGAACGCCAAATCAAAGAACGCCGTTACTTGACTTAAGATTAACCCTGGATTGCATTACCCTTCCTGCGGATATTGAAGGGGGATCCATGCGCGGGATCATGGCGGCGTTCTGCATGATGGCGGGCCTGACCGCGTTTTCCACCGAGGCCTGTTCTCAAGAAGCGATCGTCTGGTCGGTCCAGGACCGCTACCGGCTGTTCGATCAGGCCGACACGGAAGCCAAGGGGCGTATCGAAGCCCTGCTTACGAGCCTCAAGGCCCTCCCCGGCGATAAACCCGAGACGACGCTGGGCCGCAACGGGGCGGCCATGCTCAAGACCTTGAGCGGTGTGCAGGCGCAGAGTCTGCGGCGCTCGAACTGGTCGCCCACCGAACGACGCTACGGGCCGAACTATCTCTATCCAGACGTTTACAGGATCGTTGTTTCGCTGCCCGGCGAACCGGCCTCGGCCGTCTGCCGATGGCAGGTCGATCAGGAGGCTCCGCTCCCGCCCGCGCCGTGCGGCGCCCCTGCGCCCCTCGCCCTGCGCGCCACGACGGAGGGTCCGGATCAGGGCGCAAGGGCGACCGTATCCGTTCAGGTGATCGGGAGCGGACGCCTGATCACCCAAAGCATCGTCATCGAAGATCGCCTGATCGTAGCGGTGGGCGACTCCTTCATCGCCGGCGAGGGCAACCCCGACGTGCCGGCCGATTTCAGCGCCCTCGCCCCCTCGGCCGCCCAGAAAACGATCCGATGGCCGGCGGGCGGCGAGAAGACGCTGGACAAGGTGACAATCGCTCAATGGTGGGACGAGCCGTGCCATCGATCGCTGCTGTCCTGGCCAGTCCTGGCGACATTGCACCAAGCCGCCCAGGATCCCCATGCGGCGGTGACGCTGGTGCACCTGGGCTGCTCGGGCGCAACCACCCCCGAGATCTGGAACAAGGGCCAGAAGGATCTGCCTGGATGCGGCGAAGACGTCCCAAAAGGCGAAAGGAGAACCTGCCCGCCCGAAAGCGCGGCCGTCGCGCAGTTGGACGCCCTCGAGGCTATGCTGAACAGGCGGGCGCAGCCGCGCCGCATAGACAAGCTTCTGATGTCCAGCGGAGGAAACGATGTCGGCTTCGCCGGTGTGATCACCTATGCGGTCGTACCGCCCAATGGCTATGGGCTCGGCCCGCTCACGCCCGCGATGATGGCGCATGACTTGAAACCCGTCTGCCCCTACGACAAGGAGGGCATACGCGTGTTACGCCGTTTCTGCTTGAAACTCCTGAACAATACACCGACCGCCGAGACCCGGTTGCGCAGCTTGCCGGCGAATTATCGGGACGCATCCCAAGCCTTCGGAAAACTGTCGCTGGGCAGGAACGACATATATCAGCTCAGCTATCCGAACCTGCTGTACGACGAAAACGGCGAGCTTTGCCAACACGCCTTGCTGGAAATCGACATAGACGAAATCCCGGCCTGGCGGCCGGGGCTTAAACGCCGCGAGGAGGATTACCTCGGCAGACATTATGACCGTCGCCGTCCGTTCGGTTTCGAAGCTCTGCAGGTGCTCGTTCCGGGGTGGTTTGACACCGGCAAGCGCTGGTCGTTCCAGTTCGCCCATCCTGCCGGAAAGACCTGTCCTTCTCCGAAAACGGCGACCGACAGCGAGGTCTGCAAGGCCCTTTGGGTGTGGACCCAATTGAACGCCGCTATTGAAGACGCCGACGACCAGCAGCTTTGGACCGTGGTGAAGACGCACGTGGAGCGGACCAAGAAGCACGGCTGGTGCGTGACCAGCCCCGGCCACCCGCTGGCCCTTCCCCTCGCCATGAACGCGGGCGGCTCCGGCATGATCGTCTGGGGTCGAAACGACCATCCCGGTCCCAAAGTCGATCAAACCGGCTGGCCGCAGATACAGGATCCCTATCCTCTGGGCGACGGCCGCTGGTTCCGAACAGCCAACGACAGCTTCCTGACGCAGTACGGCGGCTTCGGGCGCATTCATCAGGGAACGATCCATCCGACCTACGCGGCGCATCTGGCCTACGCCGCGGCGTTGCTGGAGTCTCCCTACGGCAAGCCCGCGGCCGCGGATCGCTGACAAACCCGCTTTCCCTCCGCACGCCCGCCTTTTTCCCGTTCCCCGATCGCGCGAACACCCCCACCCTCGCCCCTCTAACCTCACCTGGCCGGGACGAACCGCCGGGGACGACGCGAGGCGAGGCGCGAATGAAAGCGATCAGACTCCTGGGGTTCTGGATCTGCCTGCTGCTGGGCCTGGCCCTGGCGGCCCTGGCGCAGCGGACGCCGCCGCCCCAGCCCGCGACCGCGCCGCCCGACGCCTTCTCGGCCGCCCGCGCCATGGCCGACGTCCGGACCCTCGCCCTGCGGCCCCATCCCACCGGCTCGACCGACATCGTGCGGGTGCGCGAGCACCTGATGGGCCGGATCTCGTCGCTGGGCCTGGAGCTGACCGTCCGGGCCGACGAAGGCTACGCCCCATCGCGCGGAAACGGCCGCGCGCTGTCCGCCGGGGCGGTGCAGAACGTCATCGGCGTGCTGCCGGGGGCCGACCGGTCCAAGCCCGCCGTGCTGGTGATGAGCCACTACGACTCGGTGGCCAACTCGCCCGGCGCCGCCGACGACGCCGCCGGGGTGGCCGCCGCGCTGGAGGTGGCCCGCGCCCTCAAGGCCGGCCCGACGCCGGCCCGCGACGTGATCTTCCTGTTCACCGACGGCGAGGAGCAGGGCCTGCTGGGCGCCGACGCCTTCTTCGCCCGCGATCCGCTGCGCGAGCGCGTGGGAATGGTGATCAACATGGAAGCGCGGGGCGACGCCGGCCGCGCGGCGATGTTCCAGACCGGCCCCGGCAACGGCGCCCTGATGCATGTCTTCGCCCGCGAGGCCCGGCGGCCCGCCGCCAACTCGCTGGCCGCGGCGGTCTACGAGAAGATGCCCAACGACACCGACTTCACCCACGCGGTGAAGGCCGGCCTGCCGGGGCTGAACTTCGCCTTCATCGACGACCAGCTAGCCTATCACACGCCGCTGGCCGGCGCCGACCACCTTGACCAGGGCAGCCTGCAGCATCTGGGCGACCAGGTGCTGCCGACCGTGCGCGCCCTGGCGACCGCCGCCGCCCTGCCCGCCAAGGCGCCCAACGCGGTCTATTCGGACCTCTTCGGCCTGGTGATGGTCAGCTATCCGATCGAGGTCGCCTGGGGCCTGCTGGCTCTGGCCGGGGCGCTGGTGCTCTACGCCCTCGTGCGCGGCCTGATGATCCGCGGGACCAGCCTCGTCGAGCTGCTCAAGGGCCTGTGCGGCTTCCTGCTCGTGGGGGTCGGCGGCGCCCTGGTGCTGCACCTGGCCGGCAAGCTGCTGGGGATCGCCGACCTGCAGGCCCACTACGCCCTGCTGGGCCGGTTCAATCCGCTGCTGCTGGGGGCCACGGCACTGTTCGTCGGAACGGCCCTGGCCGTGGTGATCGGCCAGGCCAAGGGCGCGGCGCGGATCTGGCCCAGCCTGCTGGCCCTGGCCGGCGGCGGCCTCTCCTGCCTGATCGGCGGGCCGGCGCTCGATCCGGTCGGCCTGGGCCTCGGCGTCGCCGCCGCCGTGCTGGTCTGGGCCTCGCTGGGCAAGCCGGTAGGCGTGCTGGGGGCCTGGATCGGCGCCCTATTCGGCCTGCTGGCGCTGGCGATCGCGACCATGATCCTGCTGCCCGGCGGTTCGGTGATGACCACCTGGCCGCTGCTGGTCGCGGCCCTGGCGGCGGTGCTGGTGCTGGCCAAGGGCGGCACCCGCGACAAGCGCGTGGCCCTGGCCCTGACCTTCTTCGTCGCGATCGCGGCCGTGGCCGTGGTCGCCCAGGTCGGCGCCTGGGGCGGCTGGACCTTCGCCGGTCTGGGCGTCGAGCTGCCGACGATCCTGGCGGTGTTCGGCCTGCTGGCCCTGCCGGCCCTGATCCCGCTGGCCCACGACTTCTCGGCCCTGAAGCTGGCGGCCATCCCCGCGACCCTGGTGGTCGGGCTGGGCGGGGCCCTCGTGGCCTACGCCGTGCTGGCCGGGGCCAGCGCCGCCCGGCCGGAACTGACCGAGGCGGCCCACCTGTCGGACCTGTCGAGCGGCCGCGCCTATCGGATCTCGACCCTGCCGCGTCTGGACGCCTGGTCGCGGGGAGCCCTGACCGCCCAGGGCGGAACGCCGGCGCGGGGCGAGCTCGCCCCCTTCTTCAAGTCCAAGGCCTGGCTGGCCGACGCCCGCCCTGTGCCGCTGGACCCGCCGCAGCTGGTTCTGGAGCAGGCCGGCGAGCGGCTGCTGGTGCGGGTGATCCCCGGTCCGGGCGCCGAATACGTCACCGTGCGGATCAGGCCCGACGGCATGCTGGCCGGCGCCCGCCTCAACGGCCGCCCCGTGCCCTTGACCACCAAGGCCGGCGAGTGGACCAGCCTGACCTACCACGCCCCCGATCCCAGCGGCGTGACCCTGAGCTTCAGCCGCCTGAACGGAACCGGCCGCGTCGAGGCCGCCGCCCTGGAAGTCCGCGAAGGCTGGCCCCGCGCCACGCCCTCGCCGGGGGCCAAGCCCGACGGGCTGATGGCCTGGGGGCTGTCGGACAAGACCCTGGTGCTGACGCGGGCGGCGGTGAGCTGGTGAGCGGGCTCGTCGAGATCGGGCTGACGGATGACGAGGCGCTGGTGCTGTTCGGCTGGCTGTCGGACCTGGATGCCCAGCCCCGCGCCGAACAGGCGGCGCTCGACGGCCTTGTCGCGGCGCTGGAAAGCCGGCTGACCGCACCGTTCACGGCAGACTACGCCGACCAGTTGGCGGCTGCACGGGCGCGGCTGGCGGGCGACTGAAGGCCCCCTCCCGGAGCGGAGCAGGAGCCAAGAAAATCAAAAGTCATCGCCCGGCTTGTCCGGGCGACCCAAGCGGCCTGTCAGCCTGTGGCCAGCTCGGCTTGGGTCGCCCGCATGAAGCGGGCGATGACTTCTAAAAAGGATTACTCCGCCGCCTGCTTGGGCGAATAGCCCAGGACGGCCTTGGTCTCGAGGAACTCGCCGAAGGCGTGGTCGCCCCATTCGCGGCCGTTGCCGCTCATCTTGTAGCCGCCGAACGGGGCCATCAGGTCAGGACTTGCTCCATTGAGATTGACCTGGCCGGCGCGCAGCTTGGCCGCCACCTTGCGGACCTCGCCCTGGTCGCCGCCGGAGACATAGGCCGCCAGGCCGTATTCGGTGTCGTTGCCGATCGCGACTGCCTGATCGACGCTGTCGTAGCCGAGAATCGACAGCACCGGGCCGAAGATCTCTTCCTTGGCGATGGTCATATCGGGGGTGACGTTGGCGAAGACGGTCGGCTTGACGTAGTAGCCGGTCTCCAGCCCCTCGGGCTTGCCCGGACCGCCGGCCACCAGGGTCGCGCCCTCGTCGACGCCCTTCTGGATCAGGCCCTGGATCTTGTTCCACTGCACTTCGGAGACCACGGGACCGAGCTTGGAATTGCCGTTGGGGTCGCCCACGGTGTGGGCTTCGGCGGCGGTCTTGGCGATGGCGATCACCTCGTCCATGCGCTTGGCCGGGACCAGCATCCGGGTCGGGGCGTTGCACGACTGGCCCGAGTTCATCATCACCGAGGCCACGCCGCCGCCGACGGCGCGCTGGAAGTCGGCGTCGTCGAGAATGATGTTGGGGCTCTTGCCGCCCAGTTCCTGGTGCACGCGCTTCACGGTGGGGGCGGCGTTCTTGGCCACCTCGATACCGGCGCGGGTCGAGCCGGTGAACGACACCATGTCGACCTCGGGATGGCTGGACAGCGCCGCGCCGACCGTCGGGCCGTCGCCGTTGACCAGGTTGAAGACGCCGGCCGGCACGCCGGCGGCTTCCAGGATCTCGGTCCACACCCAGGCCGAGAACGGCGCGATCTCAGAGGGCTTCAGCACCATGGTGCAGCCGACGGCCAGAGCCGGGGCGACCTTGCAAGCGATCTGGTTCACCGGCCAGTTCCACGGGGTGATGAAGGCGCAGACGCCGATCGGCTCCTTCACCAGACGGGTCGTGCCGCGATCCTCTTCGAACCTGTAGTCCTTGAGCACTTGCAGCGAGGTCTGGACGTGGGCGATGCCCATGGCCGCCTGGGCGCGCTGGGCCAGCCACGCCGGGGCGCCCATTTCCTCGGTGATGGCTTTCGCCATGTCCTCGAAGCGCTTCTGATACTCGGCGATGATCCGCTCGAGCAGGTCGATGCGCTCTTCGCGGCTGGTCTGGGAGAAGCCGGCGAAAGCCTTGCGGGCGGCGCGGACGGCGAGGTCGACGTCTTCGACCGAACCCAGCGTCACCCGGCCGGCGACGGCTTCCGTCGCGGGGTTGATGACGTCCACCGTCTTGTCGGACTTCGGCTCGACCCATTGGCCGTCGATGTAGAACTTCAGGTAGTCGCGCATGGGTTCCTCCTGCCGGGCCGCTCTAACCTGGTGTGGGGGCGGGCCTCGTTCAAACGCTCATTTTAGAGAACGGCGGTTATGTGGGAAGCCTATCTTTCCTGAGAGGGCGGCGCTGACCCCCTCCGGCCCTCCGGGCCACCTCCCCCAGAGGGGGAGGATCTGGAGCGCCAAGATGCTCCCCCTCTGGGGGAGCTGTCGCGGAGCGACTGAGGGGGCTCACCCGCCGCTTCAGCACTCCACCCGGTTGACCGACAGGCCCACCGCCAGCCCGCCCAGCGAGGTTTCCTTGTAGATCTCGTTCATGTCTTCGCCGGTGCGCTTCATCGTGGCGATCACCTTGTCGAGCGACACCGAGTGCTGGCCGTCGCCGAGCAGGGCCAGGCGGGCGGCGTCGATGGCCTTGATGGCGCCCATGGCGTTGCG
>JASGDR010000505.1:0-3292 GCA_047607095.1 Caulobacter sp. | reverse complement strand
CATTCGCACGCTTCGGGCCGGATCCTTGCGCCCTCTCCCCGCGACGGGACGAGGTCCATTATGCAGCGGGTTTCAACGCGTCTGATCCACGCCGCTGATAAAGTTGCAAGTGGTTGATTTTGTTCGTGTCGGAAAGGGCGACACTGGGGATCGACACTCGCCAATCCCCGTCGGCCCGCCCCAAACACCGCTTTCCTGGGCCTTGTGCCCAGGATCCATCGTTCCGCTGCTCAGACCTTGCCTGGGAGGCCCAGGTTTGAGCTGTCGCCGGCATGGACCCTCGCCACAAGGGCGAGGGAGGCGGGAGTGAAGCGGGGAAAACCTGGGTCCCCGCTTTCCCGGGGATTTTACGGGGATCGGGAAATACCGAGCCAACCTCCCCCGCCGTCACGCCGCGCAGCCGGGGGGCGGCGCCTCCCCCCGTTTCACGGAGGGAGGTGAAAAATCCGCCGTTTCCGGCCTTGGCGCGGGCGGCGGCCCCTGCCAGAAGAACCCCGTGTCCACCGCCCTCGCCTCCCCGCCCTCGCTCGACGCCGCGCGCGACGTTCTGCGCCGCACCTTCGGCCACCAGGATTTCCGCGGCCTGCAGGCCCAGGTGGTCGGCGAGCTGCTGGCCGGGCGCAGCGCCCTGGCCGTGCTGCCCACGGGCGGCGGCAAGAGCCTGTGCTACCAGATCCCCGCCCTGGTCCGCCCGGGCCTGGGCCTGGTGGTCTCGCCGCTGATCGCCCTGATGGCCGACCAGGTGGCGGGGCTGCAGCAGGCCGGCGTCGCCGCCGAGCGCCTGGACTCGAACACCCTGCCCGAGGAGCGCGCCGAGATCTGGCGGCGCATCGAGGCCGGGCAGCTGGATCTGCTCTACCTGTCGCCCGAAGGCCTGATGCAGGGCTGGATGCTGGAGCGGCTGTCGCGGCTGCCGCTGTCGCTGGTGGCCGTCGACGAGGCCCACTGCGTCAGCCAGTGGGGCCACGACTTCCGCCCCGAATACCGGATGCTGGGCCGTATCGCCGAGGTGTTCCCGGACGCGCCGCGCCTGGCCGTGACCGCCACCGCCGACGCCCGCACCCGCGACGACATCCGCACCGAGCTGCGGCTGCAGGGCGCGGCCGAATTCGTCGACAGCTTCGCCCGCCCCGAACTGGCGCTGAACGCCGAGCGCAAGCGCGGCAAGGGCCACGACCGGGTGATCGAGCTGGTCACCGAGCGGCCGGGCCGCGCCGGCGTGGTCTACGCCGGCAGCCGGGACTCGACCGAGAAGCTGGCCCAGATGCTGATCGACAACGGCGTGCCGGCCCTGGCCTATCACGCCGGCCTCGACAAGAACGTCCGCGCCCGCCGCCTGGAGCAGTTCCTCGAGGCCGACGAGGCGGTGATGGTGGCGACCATCGCCTTCGGCATGGGGGTGGACAAGCCCGACGTCCGCTTCGTGATCCACGCCGATCCGCCGGCCGCCATCGAGGCCTATTGGCAGGAGATCGGCCGCGCCGGACGCGACGGCCAGCCGGCCGAGGGCATCACCCTCTACAGCAGCGCCGACCTGGCCTGGGCCGGCCGGCGCATCGACGCCCGCGAGGCCCCCGACGAGGTCAAGCAGGTGCAGAGCCGCAAGCTGCGCCAGTTCTACGCCATGCTGGAAGGCATGACCTGCCGCGCCGCCGCCGTCCGCCGCTATTTCGGCGAGGAAGGGGTCGAGCGCTGCGGGACCTGCGACATCTGCGTCTCGCCGCCGACCGGGATCGACGCCACCCAAGCCGCGCAGAAGGCCCTGTCGGCCGCTCACCGCCTGGGCGGGCGCTTCGGGCGCGGCCGCCTGATCGACCACCTGCTGGGCAAGACCAAGGACGTCTCGCAGCACGAGGCCCAGATGTCGACCTTCGGCATCGGCCGCGAGTTCAGCCCCCAGGGCTGGCGCGACCTGCTCGACACCCTGGTGTTCGAGGGCCTGCTGCGGGAAGACCCCAACGAAGGCCGGCCGCTCATCGGCCTCGGCGACGCCGAGGGCGTGCGCCAAGTCTATCGCGGCGAGCGGCAGGTGTCGCTGCGCCAGGCCCCGGGCGGCGACGCCGGCGGCAAGGGCGGCGGCGGCGGTGGAAAAAGCCTGCGCCGGCGCCAGGCCCTCACCGTGCCGCCGGGCGACCAGATGCTGTTCGAGGCCCTGCGCGCCTGGCGCAAGGAGCAGGCCTCGGCCCAGCACGTGCCGCCCTACGTCATCTTCCACGACGCCACCCTGGCCGAGATCGCCGCCGCCAGGCCGCTGACCCTGGCGGCCCTGGGCAAGTCGGGCGGGGTGGGCCAGGGCAAGCTCGACCGCTACGGCGAGGCCGTGCTGAAGGTGGTGCGCGACAACTGACCCCCGCCGGGCGGAACACGCGCAAAAGCTGCGCCGCCGCCTCTTGTCCGAACCAAACCGGCTCGCCAGGTGTTAGTCTCCAGACACGCTCGCGGCGCGCCGCGCGCCCTCGAACACCCCTCCAACACGCCCAGAATGGGGAGACGCCGATGACCGACGCCACCATCAAGACCAACCTGGCCGGCAAGACCAACCTGGCCGGCGAGGCCAAGGCCGCCTCCGCCCGCGCCGGCTCAAGCGCCAAGAAGACCGCTTCCAAGGCCTCGGCCGCGGTCAAGAAGGCCGCCGCCACCGTGGCCGAGACGGCGACCGAAAAGACCCAGGTCGCCCGCGAATACGTGCACGACAAGACCGATGCGGCCATCGCCTGGTCCAAGCCCAAGGCCGAAGCCGCCCACAAGGCCGCCGAGGAGCATCCGCTGGCCCTGGCGCTGGGGACCTTCGTGGCCGGCGCGGTGTTCGGCTTCCTGCTGGCCCGCAACTTCGACCGCTGATCCTTAGGCCGGGTCGCGGCGCGGACGCCGCGCTCGGTCCCGACCTGATCCCGACCTGATCTCGAGACAAGACGCCCGGCCCGGCTCGCCCCGGCCGGGCGTTTTGCGTCGAGCGCCCTCTCCCGACCGCGAGCGAGACGCCGCGATGGCGGAACCCCGCCCCGCAACGCGCCCCGCGGCCCGCGCGCTCAGCCGGTCGCGATCAGAACGCTGGGGCCGAAGCCTTGGGGCCAAAGGACCGCGGCCAAGGCCCCGGGGCCAAAGAAAAAGGGCGGCGCCGTCGCCGGCGCCGCCCTCGTTCAGTTGGTCGTCGCCCGGCCTAGAAGGGCGACTGGACCGAGAGGCGGACCCCCTGGCTGTCGCTGTCCTTCGACACCGAGTTGTCGAAGTCCAGGCCGAACTTCCAGCCGCTCTTGACCGTCAGGTCGGCCCCGAGCTCCAGCCGCAGTTG
>JASGDR010000504.1:0-3841 GCA_047607095.1 Caulobacter sp. | reverse complement strand
TGTCGAAGTCGATGGTCTGGCCCAGGGCCCGCAGCGTGTCGAGATCGCTGCGCACATAGGTCAGGCCGAGGTTCGGCTCGAAGGTCAGCATGCCGGCGGGCAGGCGCGCCCCGGCTTCCAGCTGGGCCCCCCATGAAGTCCCGTCGAGATCGGCGGCGTAGCCGTCGTCGCGCAGGGAGACGTCGTGGCGGGCGTATTGCGCCAGCAGGTTTCCATAGAGGACGCCGTGCGTGGCCCCGGCGTAGGCGCCGAGGTTGAAGCTGTCGAACGTCGTCTTCTGCGCCGTGCGGTCGAACGCCAGCTCCGACTTCAGGTAGCCGGCGGTGAGGCCGACGGTCAGTTCGGTTCCGCCCAGCGGCTTGCGCAGCAGGTCGGCCCCGGCCTGGAAGCCGTTGTAGTCGGTGCGGTAATCGAGGCTGAAGGTCTGGTTCTGACCCGCGCCGTCGACGACTTGGCGGCTGTCCTCGCGCTTGTCGCTGGCGGCGAACACCTGGCCCCAGACGTGTCCGTCGGTTTCGCCCGCGTCGCGGACGGCGGCGAAGCGGCCGCTGACCCCCTGGGCCGCCTTGTCCCAGACGTCCTGGGCGGTCGAGGCGACCTTGACCGTGCGATAGGCCGCCGAGCCGGCCTGGCCGACCAGAGCGTAGCCGCCTGCCGCGGCGTCGTACTTCAGGGCGTAGCGGATGAAGCCGATCTCGGCGTTGGCCACCGTGAAGGCGTCGCTCGCCGAGCCCGGACCGGTCTTGACCAGCACCCGGCCGCCGGTGGTCAGCACCGCCTGGTCGGGCGTCAGGCCGGCCAGCAGGATCGAGGTCTTGCCGGTGGCCGCGCCGACCACCACCAGGCTGTCGGCGGCGGTCGCCGAGACGTCGAGACCCAGGCGCGCGTCGCCGCTGGCGACATAGTCGCCCGGCAGGGTCAGCACGTCGCCGGCCTTGCCGTTGCGCAGGTCGACGAGGCCGCCGGCGTTCTCGAAGCGCTCCAGGCCCAGGAAGGTCACCGATCCGGGGCCGGCCGCGCCGGCGCGGACGGTCAGCACGCCGCTGTTGACGAAGCGGTCGCCGCCGTCGCCGAAATCGCTGTCGCCGGCGGCGGCGAAGGTCCCGGTGTTGGTCACCGTGTCGTCGCCGTCGGCCAGGCTGATCGCGCCGCTCAGGGTTCCGCTGTTGGCGATGGTCGCCACGCCCTGCTCGACGCGGACGGCGTAGCCCGAGCCGCCCTGGATCGTTCCGGCGTTGGTCAGCGAGACCGAGCCGCCGGCGGCGGCGGCCAGGGCCGTGATCCCCGCCGGTTCCGGCGCGTCGAGGCCGGTCAGGACGAGGCCGTCGACCGCGCCCGAAACCGATCCGCCCGAGGCGATGGTGACGGCCACCTCGCGGCCCTCCACCACCACGGCGTCGCTCGCGCCCGAGACGGTCGCGCCGCGGATGTTGAGCTGGGCGGTGGTGTCGGCCGACAGGGCGATGGCGTTGGAGGTCGCCGAGCGGGTGGCGCCGGCGTCGACGCTGATCGCGCCCAGGCTGTCGACGACGATCCCGCGTGCGCCCTCGCCGGTGACGGCGACCGTTCCCGTGACGATCGTCACCTGGTGGGTGATGATCGGGCTGTCGGCGTAGTCGAGGATGTGGTCGGTGGCGACGCGGATCGCGTCGGCGCCCGCGCCGCTGGTGGTCACCGAGGCGGCGGTGATGTGCACCGTGCCGTCGTAGATGTAGGGCTGGGTCTCGCCGTAATAGGCCTCGGGACCGCGGCCGAACGAGGTGGCCTCGACCGCGATGCCGAAGGCGTTGGCGCCGCTGGTGGTGATCGCGCCGGCGGCGTTGATGGTCATGTCGCCGCCGGTGACGAGGCCGTGGACGGCCTGGGCGCTCTGGCCGGTGGTGGTGACGGTTCCCTTCACGTCGACGACGGTGTCGGCGAATTCCTGGCTGATCAGCATGCCGGTCGCCGAGCGGCCGGCGGTCGTGATCGAGCGCTCAAGCACGATGTGGCTGTCGGCGATGCTGGCGCTGGCGTGCACCCCGATCGAGAAGTCGCCCTTGGTGGAGACCTCGCCGATCACCGCGTCCATGACGCCTTCCGAAGCCTTGAGGCGGACGCCGGCGCTGGTCGAGGGGCCGGCGACCGGACCGGTGGTGACCACCTTGTCGACCCGCACCTTGAGGGCGCCGCCGTAGCTGACCGCGACCAGGCCCGCCGCGCCGGGGCCCGAGGTGGTGATCGTTCCGGCCGTGACCTCGACGGGCTGGCCGCCGAAGCCGATGGCTCCGATCCCGATGCCGGTGCGGCCCGAGGTGGCGACGGTGTCGGCGTGGATGGTGATGGCGCCGTTGCCCATGGCGTAGACGCCCGACGACTGGTCGCCGGTGGCCGTGATCTTGCCCGCGTCGATCGTGATGGCGCCGGTGTAGGCGACGACGTCGATGGCGCTGGAGCGCAGGCCGTGGGTCGTGATCTCGCCGACGTTCACGTCGATCGCGCCCTCGATGCTGACGGCCGAGACGCCCATCGACTCGAAGCCGCTGGTGCTGATCGTGTCGGCGGAGACGCGGATGTCGCCATAGGCCTCGGCGCGGATCGCGCCGGCGTAGTCGCGGCTGGTCTTCACCGAACCGACGTCGATGGTGTTCACGCCCTCATGGGAATAGTTCAGCAGGGTGACGCCCGAGCCGGCGACGCCGCTGGTGGTGATCGCGCCGGCGGTGACGGTGATGTCGCCGCCCAGGCCGACGATGTCGATCGCCCGGCCGACGGTTCCGGCGGTGGTCAGCGTGTCGACGTCGACATCGATGTCGCCGTAGGCCCGCGCATAGACGCCGAACGCATAGTCGCCCTGGGTGCTGATGCGGCCGATGTCGATGCCGACCTTGCCGCCGGGAGCGTCGTTGATGGCGATGACCGCGTCGGAGACGTAGCCGCGGGTCTGCACCACCTCGGCGGTGATCTTGATGTCGGGATCGATGATCGTCGGGTCGTACACGACGTGGTTGGAGTTGGCGTAGATGCCGACCGAATGGTCGCCGCCGGTGAACACCGTGCCGACGTCGACGGTGACCGAGGTCCCGACGGCCTTGATGGCGCCGGCGTCGAAGTCGCGACCCGTGCCGGCGCCGAAGGTGTAGACGCCCTGCGCCGTGACGGTCGTGGCGCCGGCCGAATAGACGACCACGCCGCGACCGCCGTCGCCGTCGGTCTCGACATAGCCGAGCTTCACGGCCGCATTGCCGTAGTGAGAGGCCGCGTAGAGGGCGTCGGAGCCGTAGCCGAGCGTGATGATCGAGCCGACGTCGACGGCGATGTCGGCGTACTGGGTCTCGGCCCGGACGCCGGTCGAGGCCTCGCCGGCCGTCAGCACCGAATTGGCGACGATGCGGATGTCGCCGCCGGTGCTGGTCTCGTTGGTGCTGGCCGACACGCCGTCCGAGCGGTAGCCCAGGGTGGTCACGTCGCCGAGGGTGATGTCCAGCGCGCCGTCGGTGGAGACGGCCCGCACGCCGATCGCGCGCGAACCGTCGGTCGTGACGCTGCCGCCGGCCCCCGAGATCGTCACCGAGCCGCCCGACGAGTTGGTCGCCGTGACGCCGTTGTTGTCGGTTCCGGAGGTGTCGATCGCCAGGCCTTCGCTCAGCACGACGGTCAGGTCCTGCGGCGGGGCGGGGGCGTCGATGGAATAGGCGACGCCGTCGGTTCCGATCGGCGCGTCGGGCGCGCACACCACCGAGCCGGCGTCGAGCGGGCCGCAGGCGTCGGGCGCGGCGGCCGCCGCGGCGCCGGCTCGGTGGTGTGCGCGCCCGACGCGCCGATCGGAACCGACGGCGTCGCCTATTCCATCGACGCCCCC
>JASGDR010000503.1:0-5863 GCA_047607095.1 Caulobacter sp. | reverse complement strand
GGCTCATACCCTCGGCGAACACCGCTCCCCGGACACCCTTTGACACAAACCCGCTGCATCGCAGCAAAAGCCGCCTCCCACCTTCGTCTCAGCGTGGCGGTCCAGCCCCGCGCGCCGCGGCGTCCGTTTTCCCCTTTCCCCGGACGTCGCGGCCATCGCACGGAGGTTCCCTTGGAACAGTTTCTCGAACGCGCCGCCCTGTTCCGCGGCCAGGTCTTTCCCGCCCAGAGCGCCCTCTACGAGCGCCTGGCCAGCCATGGCCAGAGCCCCAAGGCCCTGATGATCTCGTGCGCCGACAGCCGCGTCGTGCCCGAGCTGATCACCCAGGCCGCGCCCGGCGACCTCTTCGTCTGCCGTAACGCCGGCAACATCGTGCCGCCGTTCAGCCAAGCCAACGGCGGCGTCTCGTCGGCCGTCGAATACGCCGTCGTGGCGCTGGGCGTGCGCGACATCGTCGTCTGCGGCCACTCCGACTGCGGGGCCATGAAGGCCTTCTCGCATCCGGAAGCGCTGGAGCAGATGCCCAACGTCGCCGCCTGGCTGCGCCACGCCCACGCCGCCCACAGCGTCGTCTGCAACGCCTATCACGGCCTCGACGACCACGGCCGCACCCGCGCCCTGTCGCTCGAGAACGTCGTCGTCCAGATCAACCACCTGCGCACGCACCCGTCCGTGGCCTCGGCCATGGCCAAGGGCGAGCTGACCCTGCACGGCTGGTTCTTCGAGATCGAGACCGGCCACATCCAGGCCTACAACGGCGACACCGGCCAGTTCGAACAGGTCTTCGAGGGCTCGCCCCTCCCCGTCGCCCAGCGCCCGTCCAAGCGCATGGTCGCCGCCGACCACCTGGGCATCGCCGCCGAATGACCCGCGCCGCCGTTTCCTCCCCCAACGGCGCGAAGGCTGGTCTGACGGCGTTCCTGTCGCGTGACCTGACCGCCTCGATCGTCGTCTTCCTCGTGGCGATGCCCCTCTGCATGGGCATCGCCGTCGCTTCGGGCGTTCCGGCCGAGCGCGGCCTGGTCACCGGCATCATCGGCGGCATCGTCGTCGGCGCCCTGGCCGGTTCGCCGCTGCAGGTCAGCGGCCCCGCCGCCGGCCTGGCCGTCATCGTGTTCGAGATCGTGGCCAAGCACGGCCTGTCGACCCTCGGGCCGATCCTGGTGCTGGCCGGCCTCGTCCAGCTGATCGCCGGCGCGCTCAAGATGGGCCAGTGGTTCCGCGCCATCTCTCCCGCCGTCGTCCACGGCATGCTGGCCGGCATCGGCGTGCTGATCGTCGCGGGTCAGCTGCACGTGCTGTTCGGCGACAAGCCGAAGGCCAACGGCCTCGAGAACCTGCTGGCCATCCCGGGCGCGCTGGGCGGCCTGTCGGCCTCCACCTTCGGCGGCGCGGAAGCGGCCCTGCTGGTCGGCGTCGTCACCATCGGCTCGATCCTGCTCTGGGAAAAGATCCGTCCGGCCAAGCTGAAGCTGGTTCCCGGCGCCCTGCTGGGCGTGCTGGCCGGCACCTTCGTGGCGATGGGCTTCGGCCTCGACGTCCAGAAGATCGCCGTTCCGGAATCGATCGGCGCCGCCATCGCCATCCCCGGCGCGGCCGACTTCGCCAAGCTGGTCGATCCGATGATCATCCTGACCGCCGTGGCCGTGGCCTTCATCGCCTCGGCCGAGACCCTGCTGTCGGCGGCCGCCGTCGACCGCATGCACGACGGTCCGCGCACCAAGTACAACAAGGAGCTGTTCGCCCAGGGCGTCGGCAACATGATGTGCGGCGCGGTCGGCGCCCTGCCGATGACCGGCGTGATCGTGCGCAGCTCGGCCAACGTCCAGGCCGGCGCGGTCACCCGCGTCTCGGCGATCATGCACGGGGTGTGGATCCTGGCCTTCGTGGCCCTGCTGCCCTTCGTCCTGCGCCAGGTGCCCAGCGCCGCCCTCGCCGGCGTGCTGGTGGTCACCGGCTGGAAGCTGGTCAGCCTCGACCACGTGCGCCACCTGTTCGCCCGCTACGGCCTGCTGCCGGCGCTGATCTGGGCCGCGACCTTCGTCATGGTCGTCGCCACTGATCTGCTCACCGGCGTCCTGGTCGGCCTGGCCCTGACCATCGTCGAGCTGCTGCCGAATCTGAAGAAGATGCGTCTGCGGATCGACCAGCGTGACGTGGGCGAGCAGGAGCAGGAAATCCGCCTCGAGGGCGCGGCGACCTTCGTGCAGCTGCCGAAGATCACCAAGGCCCTGGACGCGGCGCCGGACGGCGGCGTCGTCCGCCTCGACACCAGCGCCCTGACCGTGCTCGACCACACCGCCACCGAGGTGCTCAGCGAGTGGGTCAAGAGCAAGGAGCGCACCGGCTCGAAGGTCGAACTGCCGCCCGCCTGCGTGTTCGGCGCCCGCCTGCGCCCCGTCGGCGCGCACTGACCCCCTGCCCCGCCCCCGGGGACGGCCGCCCGCCGTCCCCGGGGTTCTTTTCGTTGGAAGACCCCAGAGACCGGAACGATGAACAAGGCCCAGGAACGCGCCGCCGACGTGGCGGCTCAAGTGCTTTGCGCTTACCTGAACAACAACGCCGTCTCGGCCGACGACCTGCCGGACCTGGCGGCCCGCACCTACGCCGCGCTTGAGGCGGTGTTCTCCACGCCGGCGACGCCGGTCG
This sequence comes from Caulobacter sp., assembly GCA_047607095.1. Classification (GTDB taxonomy): domain Bacteria; phylum Pseudomonadota; class Alphaproteobacteria; order Caulobacterales; family Caulobacteraceae; genus Caulobacter. Next base: position 3,214 of record JASGDR010000503.1, on the reverse strand, counting down.
AGCGGCCCAGCGCCGAGGCGATCGCCGCCAGCGTCAGCGACGATGCGATCGTCAGTTTCGAGAACGGCCGCCGCTACCGCTCGCTCAAGCGCCACCTCAACAGCCTGGGCCTCAGCGAGCACGAGTATCGCGCCAAGTGGGGCCTGCCCGACGACTATCCGCTGGTCGCGGCCAGCTTTTCCGACCTGCGCTCCAGCGCCGCCCGCGCCAGCCGCTTCGGCGCGCGGGGCTGACCGATACGAAAAAGGCCCGCCGGGATGGCGGGCCATCTTGCTGTCCGGCTACCAGGCGCCGGTGTTGGGCATCGAGGCCCAGGGTTCAGCCGGCGGCAGGCTGCCGTCCTGCAGCAGCTCCACCGAGATGCCGTCGGGCGAGCGCACGAACGCCATTTGGCCGTCGCGCGGCGGACGGTTGATGGTCACGCCCATGTCGGCCAGGCGCCGGCAGGTCTCGTAGATGTCGTCGACGCGGTAGGCCAGGTGGCCGAAGTTGCGGCCGCCCTGATAGTCTTCGGTGTCCCAGTTGAAGGTCAGCTCGACCAGCGGCGCCTTGCGCTCCTTGGCCAGCTCCACGTCTTCCGGCGCGGCGAGGAAGACCAGGGTGAAGCGGCCCTTCTCGTTCTCCATCCGGTACATTTCCTGAAGGCCCAGGCCCTCGCAGTAGAACCGCAGCGAGGCGTCGAGATCCTTCACGCGGACCATGGTGTGCAGATAGCGCAAGGCAGCCTCCGAGTGTTGCGAAGCGCCGATATAGCCGAAGGACTACTCCGCGGCGACCTTGCCGCGCGTCTGGCGACGCCACAGGGCCGCGTACTCGCCCTCGGCCGCCAGCAGCTCCGCGTGCGGGCCGCGCTCGACCACCTTGCCCCGGCGCAGGACGATGATCTCGTCGGCGTCGGCGATGGTCGACAGCCGGTGGGCCACGACCAGGGTCGTGCGCCCTTCCCGCGCCTTGCGCAGCGTCGCCTGGATCGCCGCCTCGGTGCGGCTGTCGAGCGCGCTGGTGGCCTCGTCGAGGATCAGCACGCGCGGATCGGCCAGCAGGGCGCGGGCGATGCCCACCCGCTGGCGCTCGCCGCCCGACAGCTTCAGGCCCCGCTCGCCGACCTTGGTGGCCATGCCCTCGGGCAGATTGCCGATGAAGTCGCCCAGCTCGGCCGAACGGGCAGCGGCCCAGACCTCCTCCTCGGTCGCGTCGGGGCGGCCGAAGGCGATGTTGGCGGCGATCGTGTCGTTGAACAGCGCCACGTCCTGCGGCACCAGGGCCACCGCGCGTCGCAGCGAGGCCTGGGTCAGCGCCTTCAGGTCATGGCCGTCCAGCGTCACCCGGCCGGCCTGCGGGTCGATCATCCGCAGGGCCAGGCGCACCAGCGTCGTCTTGCCCGCGCCCGAGGGGCCGACGATGGCGACGGTCTGGCCGGGGCGGGCCACGAAACCGACGTCGGTCAGCCCGTCCGACCGCGCGCCGTGACGGAACGAAACGCCCTCGAAGGCCACCGCCCCGCCCCGACGGTCGCCGGTCGGCGGCAGGTCGATGGCGTCGGGCGCGTCGGCCACGTCGGCGCCCTGGCGGCGCAGGTCCATCATCGACTCCATGTCGATGAACGACTGGCGGATCTCGCGATAGGCGAAGCCGAGGAAGTTCAGCGGCTGGTACAGGTTCACCAGGATCAGCACGACGGCCGTGATGTCGCCGGGGCCGATGCGGCCGTGGGCGGCTTCCGAGCCGGCCAGGACCGCCATCACCGCCAGGCCCAGGCTCATGATCAGCGACTGGACGACGTTCAGCAGCGACAGCGAGTTGGTCGCCTTGATCTGGGCCGCGCCGTAGACGTTCAACGCCCGCTCGTAGCCGCCGACCGCCCTGGCCTCGGCCCCGAAGGTCTTGACCGTCTCATAGTTCAGCAAGGCGTCGACGGCCCGGCCGGCGGCCTCGGCGTCGGCCTCGTTCAGCACCCGCCGATGGCCGATCCGCCAGTTGGAGATCGAGAAGGTCAGGACGCCGTAGATCACGACGGTGACGATCGCCGTCGCGGCGAACCTCCAGTCATAGGCGCGCGCCAGCACCGCGGCGGCCAGGACCAGCTCGACCAGGGTCGGGGCGATGTTGAAGACGAGGCCGCGGATCAGGAAATCCATGGCCCGCGCGCCGCGATCGATGGTGCGCGACAGCGCGCCGGTCCGCTTGGTTTGGTGGAAGTCGATCGACAGCGACAGGGCGTGGGCGAACGTCTCGGTCGCCGCCCGGCTCTGGGCCGCCTGGGCCACCGGCGTGAACACCGCGTCTCGCATCTGCGGAGCGGCGGTGGCGATGAAGCGCACCCCGGCCCAGCCCACCGCAAGGGCGGCGAACGACAGGGTCACCTGGGTCGCCGCGCCCTGCCCGGCCGTCAGCCGGTTGACCGCCGCGCCCAGCAACAGCGGCGCCGCCACGCCGAGGCCCTTGCCGACGAAGGTCAGGGCCAGGGCGGCCGTCAGCCGCCAGACCAGCCCCGGCGCCTTCGACCGCAGGACGAGGCGCAGCAGCTCGGCCAGCGCGGCCCAGCCCGAGACCGGCCGGGCCGCCTGAGGCGCTGTGCGGGCCTGATCGCGTCCGGCCGACGCAAAGCCTCTCACGAGCCCGATCCGGGCGAGAACAGGACCGTGGTCTGGACGCCGCCGCCGGGCGTCATCCAGTCGGCGCGCCAGCCGCCTTCGAAGCGCTCGGCGTGAAGCGGGCCGCCGGTCAGCGGCGCGGGGGACGAGACCTCGAGGCGGACGAGGTTCTCGCCGCCCTCTCCGGCCACCTGCACCGTGTGCTCGCCGGCCTTCAGCGGCGAGGCCAGGGACAGGCTGAAGCGTCCTTGGGCGTCGACCTTGCCCTCGGCCTGGGTGGCGCGATCGACGCGGACCCCGAAGCCGGCGCCCGGCCGGCCGACGCCGGAGATCACCGCCCCGCCCTGGCGGTCATAGTCGATGGCCAGGATGCGCGGCGAATCGGAGGGCCCCGACAGCGGCTCGGAGCCGCCTCCGGCCCGCAGCAGCGCGACGCCGCCTTCCGGAGAGACGAAGACGTAGCCCTCGGCCTGGACGGTGCGTCCCTCGCGCGTCATCGACAGGCCGAAGAGCCGGGGTTCGGCCGCGCCCGGCAGCACCGCCCGCCACAGCCCGGCGGCGTCGGCCTCGGCGCTGACCGCCTGGCCGGTAGGAGAGCCAAGCCGCACCGCGGCGCCCGG
>JASGDR010000502.1:0-2515 GCA_047607095.1 Caulobacter sp. | reverse complement strand
GGCGCGCTGCTGATGACCTCGCACGACCGCGCCTTCATGAACCGCATCATCGGCAAGGTGGTGGAGATCGACGCCGGCTCGCTGATCACCTATTCGGGCGATCTCGACTTCTACGACCAGCAGCGCGCGCTCACCGAGGCGCAGCGCCAGGCGCAGTACGAGCGCCAGCAGGCCATGCTGGCCAAGGAAATCAAGTTCATCGAGAAGTTCAAGGCGCGGGCCTCGCACGCCGCCCAGGTCCAGAGCCGGGTGAAGAAGCTCGACAAGATCGAGCGCGTCGAGCCGCCGCGCCGCCGCCAGACGGTCCAGTTCGAGTTCCAGAGCCCGCCGCGCTCGGGCGAGGACGTGATCAGCCTGCGAGGCGTTCACAAGGGCTATGGCGACAAGCCGATCTACGAAAGTCTCGATTTCCTCGTGCGCCGCAAGGAGCGCTGGTGCGTGCTGGGCGCCAACGGCGCCGGCAAGTCGACGCTTCTGAAGCTCGTGGCCGGCGACGCCAAGCCCGACCAAGGCTCGGTCAACATCGGCGCCAGCGTCAAGATGGGCTATTTCGCCCAGCATTCCATGGACCTGCTGGACGGCGAGGAGACGATCTTCGAGTCGCTGGAGCGCTCGTTCCCGCAGGCGGGCCAAGGCGCGCTGCGCACCCTGGCGGGGTGCTTCGGCTTCTCGGGCGACGATGTCGAAAAGCCCTGCCGCGTACTGTCGGGCGGCGAGAAGGCGCGCCTGGTCATGGCCAAGATGTTGTTCGATCCGCCGAACCTCCTGGTGCTCGACGAACCGACCAACCACCTCGACATGACGACCAAGGAGATGCTGGTCGCGGCTCTGGCGGACTTCGAGGGCACCATGCTCTTCGTCTCGCACGACCGCCACTTTCTGGCGGCCCTGTCGAACCGCGTGCTGGAACTGACGCCGGAAGGCATCCACCAGTACGGCGGCGGCTATACGGAATACGTCGCCCGCACCGGGCAGGAAGCGCCGGGGCTGCACCCGGGCGGCTAGCGATTCAGAACGCGATCTCGATCAGCAGGGTGTCGCTGTAGACGCCCGCGGGGACGCGCTGGCCGGGTGGTATCATGCCGAAGATCGGCCAGACGTAGCGGCCGATCGCGCGGGTGCGTGGGGCGGGCAGGAGGCTCGTGCCCGCCGAGCCGTCGCCCGCCACCAGCCGATGGGCGGGGTCCAGGTAGAGGTTGTAGCGTAGTCGGGCCGTCCCCGAGGCCATCATGCGATCGAGGTGCTGGCCCGACCCGCCCGCGCCGATCCGGACCTGGGGCGTCCCGGCGCCGGCGGCGGGCAGGCATCTTACGTTCAGCCGGCCGATCGCCGTATCGGCGGCGGGCGTCAAGCCGCTGTAGACGCCGAAGTCGAGGCCCGACATCTCGATGAGGCAAGAACCTCCCTGAGCGAAGGCCGTGGCCGGCGCCGTGCAGAAGGCGACGGCCAGAAGGTGCGGGATCAGCGGGCGCACGTGTAGGGGCCCAGGCGCGGCAGGGTTCCCTCGACGACCGTCGCGTCGAAAACGACGCTGCACTGGTCCTCGCGCCATGCGATGTCGAGACGGTTCTGGCCGGCCTTCAGGCCGCGCACGTAGATTTCGCCGCCGAAGCCCAGCGGTTCGGCGAAGTCGCTTCCGGCCAGCCGGACGGTCGCCCCAGGTGGCGGCGCATCGCCGCTCGCGAGCCGCAGCACCACGATCGCCGAGCGCGCCCGCCTGACGTCGAAGCGGCTCACGACGCCGGCTTCGCTCAGCGGGGCGACGAGCAGGGACGGGTTCTCGACGCTGGCGTCGATCGGCAGATCCAGCACGTCGATCGAAATCGAGTTGGTGAGGTTGGGCTGCAGCCCCGTCACGAGGATATGTCCGGAGCGGTCCGTGCGTCCGACGGTCCGGTTCTCCAGCGCGACGCGGACGCCCGGCGAACCGGCCACGTCGACCACCGTGAAGCCGTCCTCGACGGGGCTTGTGAGAAAGGCCCGGCCGCCCATCAGCACCAGCGACTGGGCGATCTCGCCCTCGACGCCCGTCGAGCCGTTGATCCGCGACACTCGCCCCAGGACGTCGGCGCGTCGGCCTCGCCAGCCGCCATAGGCGTCGAGCGCATAGCCCCCGCCGCGCTCCCAGGCGCCGTCGACCTGCCAGTCGAGCCGTGCGTCGCCCTGCCGGCCCCGTCCCTTGAGCTGCACCTGGGCGTTTTGCCTGCCGTCGCGCCAACCTTGTTGCGCATAGGCTTGGGCGGCCCCGCCGATAGGGAAGGAGAGAGCGAGTGACACGCCCCAGCCGCGGTTGGACAGGTCTGCGAAGCCGGCGGTCACAAGATCGACCCGATGGCGCGTCCCCAGTCCCACGGCGTAGCTCGCCGACACGACGTCGATCGAACCTTTCCCCGTTGTCCGGGTGCGAGCGTAGGCCGCGTTCACCTGGCCCGCGCGGCCCAAGCTGACGCCGAGCGAGGCGGTGGCGCGCTCGACCAGGGGGGCGTAGCCGCTGAAGTCGGCCAGGTCGGTGTAG
>JASGDR010000501.1:0-6569 GCA_047607095.1 Caulobacter sp. | reverse complement strand
GCCGCGCCGCGCGAGCCGCCGGCGGCGCGCGCCCCGGCCTCGCCCAGCGACAGGGTCACGGCGGTCTTCGATTTGGAAACGATGTCGGCCTCGCCGGCCTTCAGGCGCACGAAGGCCGCCTGGCCGCCGAACAGCGGGGGATCGCCGCCGCCGTCCTTGCCGGCGGTCATCTCCTCGACCACCCCGTCGTCGGCGTGCTCGTGGGCGCCGCCGCCCACGCCCGACAGGATCGGGGTGACGGCCGAGGCGGTGATCCCGCCGTCGCGGGCCAGGCCGATCATCGGCGAGGCCGGATTGACGCTGTAGGCGATGTCGAAGCCGGCCGACAGAGCGTTGCCGGTGCCGTCGTCGCGGGTCTCGCGCACGCCGCCGATCTCGGAGGCGCTGATGTTCGACGACGGGGCCACCAGGCCCGGCGTCACGACGCCGCCCTTGGCGTCGATCGTCGGCACGCCGGCCGGAACCGCGACGCCGGCGCCGACGGCGGCGATCTTGCCGTCGCGGACCACGATGGTTCCCGAGGGGATGGTCGCGCTCGACACCGGTTCGATGCGGGCGTTGACGATGGCGAAGGTCTGGGCCGCGGCCGGACCAGCGGCGACGGCGATCAGGGCCGCGCCGGAGAAAAGAGCCGAACGGATCATCAGTTGAACGCTCCCTGGCCGGGCTGGCCGAGCTCGAAGTCGGACTTGGGCTGATAGCGCTTGTCGTTGCGGTCGTAGGTCAGGGCGCCGTCGATATAGACCTGCTCGGCCTGGGCGTAGACGCTGAACGGATCGCGGCTCCAAACCACGATGTCGCCGGCCTTGCCGACCTCCAGGCTACCGGTCTTGTCGGCGATGCCCATGGCCTTGGCGGGATTGGCCGTGATCCACTTGATGGCCTCGGCGCGGGTGATGCCGTAGCCCAGCTTGTTGCCGGCGGTCATGGCGATCGCGGCCTCCTGGTTGAGGCGCTGGGTCATGATCGGGTCGTCGGAGTGGATGACCACGCAGGCGCCGGCCTTCCAGACCATGGCGGCGTTGGCGTCGATGCCGTCCAGGCTTTCCATCTTGAAGCCGGTCCACGACGCCCAGGTCGCCGAGCAGACGCCTTCCTTGGCCAGCAGCGGCGCGATCTTGTAGCTCTCCACCGCGTGGTGGAACATGGTGATCTTGTAGCCGAACTCCTTGGCGGTATCGATCATCACCGCCTCTTCGTCGGCGCGGTAGCAGTGGTTCTGCACCAGGATCTCGCCCTTCAGCACGCCGGCCAGGGTTTCCAGCTGCAGGTCGCGCTTGGGCGGATCGGCCTTCTCGCCCTTATCCTTCTTGGCGCGGTAGTCGTCCCACTTGCGGGCGTAGTCGGCCGCGTCGATCCAGGCCTTGCGATAGCCGTAGACATTGCCCATCGCCGTCGAGGGCGAGCGGCCCTTGCCGCCGTAGACCCGCTTGGGGTTTTCGCCGCAGGCCATCTTCAGGCCGTAGGGCGCGCCCGGGAACTTCATGCCCTGCATGGTGGTCGAGGGCACGTTCTTCAGCGTCACCGAGCGGCCGCCGAAGAGGTTGGCGCTGCCGGGGAGGATCTGCAGGGTGGTCACCCCGCCGGCGCGGGCGCGGTTGAAGCCGGGGTCCTGCGGCCACACCGAATGCTCGGCCCACACCTGGGCGGTGTTGGGATCGGTGGCCTCGTTGCCGTCCGACTTGGCCTGCACGCCGGGCGAGGGATAGACGCCCAGGTGGCTGTGGGCGTCGATGACGCCCGGGGTGATCCACTTGCCCTTGGCGTCGATGGTGGTCACGCCGGCCGGGACGGGGGTGTCGGGGCCGCCGACGGCGATGATCTTGCCGTCCTGCACCACGACCACGCCGTTCTCGATCTGCTGGCCGGTCGCGGTCAGCACCGTGGCGCCGACGAAGGCGGTCGGGCGCGAGGGCAGGGGCGCGTAGGTCGAGGGGAAGCCCGACGACAGATCGCCGTCCAGGCCCTTCGGCAGCGGCTTGGCCTCGGCCTTCTCGGCCGGCTTGGCGCTCGCCTGCGGCTTGGCCGTCGTTCCCGTCGTGGCGCAGGCGGAAAGCCCCAGCGCAAGCAGACTGACGGCCGCGGCCGTCGTACCCCATCGTGTCATGAACTTTCCCCGACTCTCGGAAGAGGCGGCGAGGACAGACCAAATCATGCCCCCGATCAAGCCGATCGGCGCCCCATTTTTCCCCGATCGCGGCGTTTGTCTGTCGCTTGCGCTTCGTGCGAGTATCGCATCCTGACGTGGAAACGACGCGGGAGGATCAAGATGCGCTTTCGCTTCCTTCTCGGCCTCGCGGCCGCTCTGGTCCTCGCCGCCTGCGCCGGCGGCGAGTCTTCCGCGCCCCCGTCCGGCGGACCTCCAATGTCGCGGGCCCCGGTCGCCGAGGGCGGCATGTGCGGCGGCATCGCCGGCTTCCAGTGCGGCGAGGGGCTGTCCTGCATCATGCCCGCCGGCGCCTGCAAGACCGTGGCCGACGCCTCGGGGATCTGCCGCAAGCGGCCGCAGGTCTGCACCATGGACTACCGCCCGGTCTGCGGCTGCGACGGCAAGACCTACGGCAACGCCTGCGGCGCGGCCGCCAAGGGCGTCAGCGTCGCCCACGAAGGCGAGTGCAAGGCGCAGTGAGCGACATGCCGACAGGAATGGACCGGCGCCTGGTTATGATCGGCGGCGCGGCCGCGGCGATGGCGCCGTCGCTTGGCGTTGCGGGGGAAAAGACGATGTACGGACTGATCGGCCAGATGAAGGCCGCCCCCGGCAAGCGCGACGAACTGGTCGCGATCCTGAAGGAAGGCACGGGCGCCATGCCGGGCTGCCTGTCCTACATCCTGGCCCTCGACCCGACCGACGCCGACATGATCTGGATCACCGAAGTCTGGACCGACAAGGACGCCCACGCCGCCTCCCTGAAACTGCCGTCCGTGCAAGCCGCCATCGCCAAGGCGAGGCCCATCATCGCCGGCTTCGGCCACCGGTTCGAGACCACGCCGGTGGGCGGGGTATGAATTTAAATAAGGCGCCCGTCCGTTCGCGCGGCGAAATGGACCTTCTCAACCACGGTGGATTAGGCTCCTTACTCGTCTAGAAATCTACTGTCGAAATATGGTCCCGGGGACCTGACCGTATCCGCCATCGTCGCCATTGCCGGTCGATAGTGCCAAGATGTGCTTTGCAAGAGGTGTCAGTCTGTAACCTTTTGGGCGAGCTTGGATGCTCGCCGGTCCAGGCCTAAGCCGACTATGATCATGCTGACTTATCTCAATCTGATTGAAGATAAGGCCCATCCTCTCAAGGCGGGCGACTTGATAGTCTAGCGCAGGCAACCTCGCTCGCCGTCGCTCTATTTCTAGTTGTCCAAAGCCCAAGTGAGGGCGACCTTCGATTGAGGCGCGATAATCGGCTACTTCTTGTTCAGTAAGAAGCTCGATCTGTGGGGGGAGGCCTGAGCGAATTTGCTGGAGGATGCGCATGTCGCCATCACTGATCGATTCCAGTAACTCGACCATTCGGCGCTGCTGATCGGCCAGTATATGGTCGTCTGTGAGGCCTGAAGCTACAGCATCTGCTATTCGATTGATTTGTCCGTCGCTTGTCGAAGTTAAAGCAGCCCTGACGCCGTCCTCAAGTAGCGAAACCTTTTCTTCGCGCTGAGTCTCGAATGCCCGATCTATTTTTTTCTCAGCTTCGTCAAGCCTGCTGGCTAATCGGGTAACAAACTTGTCGAGGCGTGCAGCCTTTGTATCGGGGAGGATGTGATCAATGAATTCGGTGAAGAACGAACCGACCGGACCGGCTATGCCGCAGGCAATCCGTAAAATTGCCGCGGCAGTATCAGTGGGGGTATCTCTCAGGGGCGGTGCCACATCCTCAGTCACTCGGTCCCTCTCCACTAGCTATCGCTAATCTTCAAAATAACGGTAGCGAGAATGGCGGCATCCCTTCAATCCAAATACCGCTCCGTCACCGCTCCATCCAGGCACCGCACCCGCGCGGCCGCCAGCACGTCCGGCGCCATCAGCCGGGCGTTGATCCCCATCTTGTCGCGGCCCGGGACGTTCGAGCTCCAGTGGGTGACGCAGCCGCAGGCGCGGCAGCGGTGGAAGGCGATCGAGCGGTCGTCCCACTCGTAGGCGTCGGTCGGGCCGCCCTCGACGCGGCGCACGACGGCCGGGCTGTAATAGGCCCACAGCACGCCGTAACGGCGGCAGATCGAGCAGTTGCAGTCGGTCACCTCGCTCGGCGCCGTCTCGATCTCGAAGGCCACGGCCCCGCAGTGGCAGCTGGTCGCGATCATCCGTCGTCTCCAAAAGAAAAGGCCCGGAGCTTGCGCCCCGGGCCGATCCATAAATGCTCAGGCCGTAAGGCTCAGCACTTGTAGTACATGTCGAATTCGACCGGGTGCGGGTGCAGTTGCAGACGCATCACTTCTTCCATCTTCAGCTCGATGTAGCTGTCGATGAAGTCGTCGTCCATGACGCCGCCGGCCTTCAGGAAGGCGCGGTCCTTGTCCAGGCTTTCCAGGGCTTCGCGCAGCGAGCCGCAGACTTCCGGGATCTTCTTCTGCTCGCGGGGCGGCAGGTCGTAGAGGTTCTTGTCGGCCGGAGCGCCCGGATCGATCTTGTTGATGATGCCGTCGAGGCCCGCCATCAGCAGGGCGACGAAGGTCAGGTAGGGGTTGCCCATCGGGTCGGGGAAGCGGGCTTCCAGACGCTTGGCCTTCGGGCTGTCGACGTGCGGGATGCGGATCGAGGCCGAACGGTTGCGCGAGCTGTAGGCCAGCTTCACCGGGGCTTCGTAGCCCGGCACCAGGCGCTTGTAGCTGTTGGTGGTCGAGTTCGAGAAGGCGTTGATGGCCTTGGCGTGCTTGATGATGCCGCCGATGTACCACAGGCACTCTTGCGACAGACCGGCGTACTTGTCGCCGGCGAACAGCGGCTTGCCGTCCTGCCAGATCGACTGGTGCACGTGCATGCCCGAGCCGTTGTCGGCGAACATCGGCTTGGCCATGAAGGTGGCGGTCTTGCCGTAAGCGTGGGCCACGTTGTGGATCACGTACTTATAGAGCTGCATGCGGTCGGCCATGGTGACCATGGTGTCGAACTTCAGGCCGAGCTCGTGCTGGGCGGGCGCCACTTCGTGGTGGTGTTTTTCCGGCTTCATGCCCAGCTCGCCCATGACGGCCAGCATTTCGCCGCGCAGGTCCTGAGCCGAGTCGACCGGGTTCACCGGGAAGTAGCCGCCCTTGGGGCCCGGGCGGTGGCCCATGTTGCCTTCCGGGTATTCCTTGGCCGAGTTCACCGGCAGTTCGCTCGAGTCGTACGAGTAGCCGGTGTTGTTCGGCGAGGTCGACCAGCGGACGTCGTCGAAGATGAAGAATTCGGCTTCCGGGCCGAAGTAGACGGTGTCGCCCACGCCGGCCGACTTCAGGTAGTTCAGCGCGGCCTTGGCGATCGAGCGCGGGTCGCGGTTGTAGGGGGTGCCGTCGTCCGGGTTCACGACGTCGCAGAACAGCGCCAGGGTGGTCTGCTGGTAGAACGGGTCGATGATGGCCGAGGACAGGTCCGGACGCAGCTTCATGTCCGACTCGTTGATGGCCTTCCAGCCGGCGATCGACGAGCCGTCGAACATGGTGCCGTCGTTCAGGAAGTCGTCATCGACCAGGTCGATGTCGAAGGTGACGTGCTGCATCTTGCCGCGAACGTCCGTGAAGCGGACGTCGACGTACTTCACGTCCTTTTCCTTGATCAGGTCCAGGATTTCCTTGGCGGTGCTCATTGATATCCCCTTTGAGCGAGAAAGTCGTAACGAGGGTTAGACGGCGGACGGACCGGTTTCACCGGTACGGATGCGGACGACTTCAGTGATCTCCGAGACGAAGATCTTGCCGTCGCCGATGCGGCCCGTGCGGGCGGCGTTGGTGATCGCCTCGAGGGCGGGATCCAGCTGGCTGTCCTCGACAACCACCTCGACCTTGATCTTGGGGAGGAAGTCCACGACGTACTCGGCGCCGCGATAGAGCTCGGTGTGGCCCTTCTGGCGGCCGTAGCCCTTGGCTTCCAGCACGGTCATCCCTTGGACGCCCATGTCCTGAAGCGCCTCTTTGACCTCATCCAGCTTGAACGGCTTGATGACGGCTTCGATCTTTTTCATCGGTCTCTTCCGCGTCGGGCGACGCATGGCCTCTGACTTTGAGCGGCAAGGATCACGCCGCCCGGTGCGCCACAAGCGGGCCCTTTTGCGATTGTCGCGCTTCCGGCGAGGGTTTCGGCATATGAGCAAAACTTGAGCGGAATTTGACTGAAAAACATGCATTTCGGAATTGCGGCCAAAAACGGCCTTGTCGCGCCTATAACCCTGCCTAGGATCGCAAAAACGGTCGTTTGAACGGGGGTGAACATGCGGGACGAGGCGCCGGTTTTGATCCGCGCGGGGCAGTTCACTTTTCGCGATCGTCCCGAAAATTCGTCTTCGTCGCTGGAATTGCTGAGAATTGCGGCGAAACGCACTGTCACTGACGCGGGGTTGCAGGGGGCGGTTCTTGCGCGTTTGGAGCCTCTGGCGGTTG
>JASGDR010000500.1:0-7303 GCA_047607095.1 Caulobacter sp. | reverse complement strand
GTGTTCGCCGGCCGCGAAACCCGGCGGGGCCGCGAATCTCGACGAGCGCGCAGCAAAAAGCCCTCCGACGCGAGTCGGAGGGCTTCTGCAGATCGGTTTCGAGCCGGAGCCCGAAGAAGATCTTAGGCGGCCAGAGCGGCGCGAACCTTGTCGGCGATCGCCTTGAAGGCGACGGCGTCGTTGCCGGCGATGTCGGCCAGGACCTTACGGTCGATCACGATACCCGCGACATCCAGACCGTGGATGAACTGCGAGTAGGTGAAGCCTTCGGTGCGGGCGCCGGCGTTGATGCGCTGGATCCAGAGCGAACGGAAGGCGCGCTTGCGCACCTTGCGGTCGCGGTAGGCGTACTGGCCGGCCTTGTCGACCGCGGCCTTGGCCGTACGGATGGTGTTCTTGCGGCGGCCGTAGAAGCCCTTGGCCTGCTCCAGAACCTTCTTGTGCTTGGCGTGGGCGACGACGCCCCGTTTCACGCGAGCCATGTGTCAGCGCTCCTCTTACAGGCCGTAGGGCAGATAGGTACGGATGATCTTGGCGTCAGCCTCGGTCATCACCTTCGTGCCGCGCTGCTGGCGGATGTACTTGCCGTTGTGGCCGATCAGGCGGTGGCGCTTACCAGCGACGCCGGCCTTGAGCTTGCCCGTGGCGGTGATCTTGAAGCGCTTTTTGGCGCCCGACTTCGTCTTCAACTTAGGCATTTCGCGTCGGAGCGTTTAACGGCCCCGTCCTCTGGATAGCGAGACGAACCGCCATGGCATGCCAAATTGGCCAGGCGGTTCCGGAAAGGCGGGGTGAATACGGGAACCCCGGGCGAAAAGCAAGGCCTGGCGGACTCTTAGTCCCCAGGCTCAGGGCGCGGCCTTGGCGCGGCGGCCCACGGCCAGGGCCAGGGCGATGGCCGGAACGGTCAGCAGCGCCCCGAACCAGTAGGGACCGCCGGCGACCACGCCGAACAGCGGGCCGGCGATCATCGGACCGCTCATCCGCGCCAGCGAGCCGCCGGCCATGTTGAGGCCCAGCATGGCGCCCTGCTGGTCGGGCGGCGTCGCGCGCGAGATCAGGGCGGCGATGCACGGGAAGACCAGCGACTGGCCGAAGGCCGTCAGGCCCACGAACAGCGGCACCAGGTGGCCGCTGGGCGTGAACGGGGTGATCGCCATCGACAGGCAGATGATCACAAGGCCCGTGGTCAGCACCTTGGGCTCGCCGAAGCGGCGGGCCAGGCGTCCGGTCAGCACGCCCTGGCCGAGCGAGGCCACCACGCCGATGACCGCGAAGCACAGCCCCACCTGCTGCGGGCCCCAGCCGAAGCGGGCCGAGGTCCACAGGCCGAAGATCGCCTCCATGCCCGAGAAGGCGGCGGTGGAGACGAAGGTGACCATCACCACCCGCGACAGGACCGGGTGGGCGAAGGCGGCCTTCAGCGCCTCGCGCCGGGGCGGTGGGGGCGGGGCGTCCTTGCGGGGCGCGCGGCTCTCGACCACGAACAGGAAGACGCCCAGCGAGGCCGCCGCCGCCAGGCCCGCGGCCACGAACAGCGGGATCTGGAAGCCCAGGCGCCCGGCGTCCGGGTGGGCCAGCAGGCCGCCCAGGGCCGGGCCGACCACGAAGCCGGCCCCGAAGGCGCTGCCCAAGAGGCCCATGCGCCCGGCCCGCTTTTCGGGCGGGGTGACGTCGGCCATGTAGCCCTGGATCGTCGAGATGTTGCCGCTGGCCGCGCCGCTGAAGAAGCGGATCACGAAGGCCGCGGCGATGCTCGGGGCGAAGGCCAGGGCGATGTAGGAGAGGGTGTTGGCCAGGATGGTGACGATCAGCACCGGCCGCCGGCCGATGCGGTCGCTCAGCCGTCCCCAGAACGGTTCGGCCAGGAACTGACCCAGCGAATAGGCCGAGAACAGCGCCGTCACCTGCCAGGGGCTGGCGTTCAGCGCCTTGGCGTAGAAGGGCAGCAGCGGGATCACCAGCCCGAAGCCCACCAGGTTGATGAACACCACCAGCAGCAGGACGTAGAGCGCGCGGGAGCTGTGGACGGGCGCCGGCGCAGGGGCGGGCGCGGAAGCAGGCGCGACGGGCGCGGCGGACATGGACATGACGGAAACCTTTGCGGCGGCTCCTCTACGCCCGATAGGCCGGAAAAGCGACCTGAAATGTCAGTTTCCGGGTGCGGAGGATCGACGCGGGCGCCCTGACGTCCGTTCCGCTCCGGTCGTGGCCGAAGCCGCCGCCGCGCCACCTTTCAGACACGCGGGGCCTCCAGCTTGGCCTTGGGATGCAGGAGGGGCCATGCGCCGGATGTTCGCGACATGCTTGTCGATCGCCGCCGCCGTACTGGCGTCGGCGGCGGCGGCCGATCCCCTGACGGTCGTCTCCGAACACCCCATAACCGAACAGAACGCGACACGGTTCGTCGTCCACTCCGACCGGCTGGGGCGCGACTACGAGGTTTCGGTCCAGCTTCCCAACGCCAAGGTCTTTCTGGCCGGCCAGAAGCTGGCGGCGATCTATGCGCTCGACGGGGGTTACGGACTGCCCGGGCCGAACAGCGTCTTTCTCGGCGCGCGGGCCATGATGGCGCCGGCGATCGTCGTCAGCCTGCGCCTGGCTCCCGGCCAGCCGTCCTCCAGGAACGAAGACTTCACGCACCGTCCTTTCACCTTGGACGGGAAGACGTCCGGCGGCGGGGGCGGGGCGTTCGAGGCGTTTCTGCTTGAAGACCTCAGGCCGTTCATCGAGGCGAAGTACCCGGCCGACCCGGCGGGCTCGGTGCTCTTCGGTCATTCGCTCGGCGGGGTGTTCGCCGCGAACGTCTTCGCGGGTCATCCCGACGCCTTCGCCGGCTATATCATCGGCAGCGTCGTGGTCCCGCGAGATCCCGGTCTCGTCGATCGCGTGTCGAAGGCGACGGCCGGGGCGCACGGCCGGAAGGTCTTCCTGGCCGTCGGCGGCGCCGAGGACGCCACGGAGGCGGAGACGCGCGGGATGCGCGAGGGCTTCACCGCATTGGCCGCGGCTTTCAGGGCAAGTCCCGGCATGACCCTGGAGGCCAGGACCTATCCGGGCGAGAACCACATCTCCTACTATCCGAACCTCATGCTCGACGGCTTCCGCTTCGTGCTGCCGCCGACCGTGCCGGTCGATCTGCCCTACGCGCCGTCGACGCAGGACGCGCTCGCGCGCTATCTCGGCGCCTACGCGCTGCCGGACGGCCGCACGCTGACCGTCAAGCCTGGGTTCGACAGATATCTGTCGGCCCAGGTCGACGGCGAGCCCGCCGTCTACTGGCTGCCGAACGGTCCCGACCGCTTCTACGCCTATACGGCCGACCTCGACGTCAGGTTCGATCCGGACGGACTGACGCTGACGGGACGCGGCGCCAAGGTCTACGCCAGGCGCGAGCCGGCGCGTTAGGCGTCGCTCCGGCGCGATGTTCGCCAAGGGCGGGCAGGGCGTGAGGAAAAGATGTCCTTTTCTGTCCGTTCTTCGTCCGCCGGGTTCCTTATCGGCCTTGCAGCCTGGGCCTAGCCTGCGTCATTCTTCACGCCACGGAGACGCAAGAATGTCCGCCGCCACCGCCCTGATCGTCGTCGACGCCCAGGATTCCTTTCGCCAGCGCGCCTCGTGGGACCCGGCCGTGGCCGGCGCCTATCTGGAGCGCCAGCAGGCCCTGATCGACGGCGCCCGGGCCAAGGGGCTGCCGGTCGTGCAGATCCTGCACGTCGAGGACGAGGGGCTCTTCAGCCTGGCCTCGGGGCACGTGCGCACCGTCGAGGGCCTGTCGCTCGATCCCGACGTCGTCTTTCACAAGCCCGCCCACAGCGCCCTGGCGGGCACGGGGCTGCTGGTCTGGCTGATCCGGAACCGCATCGGCCGGATCATCGTCAGCGGCATCCGCACCGAGCAGTGCTGCGAGACCACCACCCGCCACGCCTCGGACCTGGGCTTCGCCGTCGACTATGTGACCGAGGCCACCCTGACCTTCGACATGACCGACCGCCACGGCCGGGTGTTCGGCGTCGACGAGATCAAGGCCCGCACCGAGCTCGTCCTGCACGAACGCTTCGCCCGCATCGCCACCGTCGAAGAGGCCCTCCTTGCCGCGTAGGAAGCAAGCCGCATGACCCGAGCCTGGCCCACCGTCGTTCCCGTCTATGTCGTCCTGCCGCCGCGCACCCTGCTGCTCGACGTGGCCGGGCCGCTGGAGGTGCTGCGGCGGGCCGGCCTGGAGCCGGGCGCGCCGGGCTTCGCGGTGACCTATGTCGCCGCCCGACCGGCGGTCGACAGCTCGATCGGCCTGGCCCTGGCGGGGCTGGCGCCCTTGCCCGACGCCCTGCCGGACGGGGCGCTGGTCATCGTCTCGGGCAATGTCGACCAGGTGCTGGGCGGCGAAGGCCCCTCGGCGGAGGATGCGAAGGACGAGGCCGCGGTCGTCGCCTGGCTGGCCCGCGCCGTGCGGCCGGGCATGACGCTGGCCTGCATCTGCTCGGGCGCGCTGCTGGCGGCGCGGGCGGGGCTGCTGGCGGGCCGGGCCTGCACCACCCACCACGCCTGTATCGAGGATCTCGTCCGCCTGGCCCCCAGCGCCCGGGTGCTGGAGGACCGGCTGTTCGTCGAGGACGGCGAGCGGCTGACCAGCGCCGGCGTCACCTCGGGCGTTGATTTGATGCTGCATCTGGTGGCCCGGCTGCGCGGCCCGGCCCTGGCCGTGTCGATCGCCCGCCAGATGGTGGTCTACCTGCGCCGCGGGCCGTCGGATCCGCAGCTGTCGCCGTGGCTGGAGGGCCGCAACCACGTCCATCCGGCCGTCCACCGCGTGCAGGACGCCGTCGCCGCCGATCCGGCCCGCGACTGGAACCTGGAGATCCTGGCCGACCTCGCCGGGGCCAGCCCGCGTCACCTGTCGCGCCTGTTCAACGCCCATGCCGGCATGAGCCTGACCGACTACGTCAACCGCCTGCGCCTGGCCCTGGCCGGCGAGATGCTGGCGGCCACGCGTCTCGACATGGAAAGCGTCGCCGAGCGGGCCGGCTTCGCCTCGACCCGCCAACTGCGCCGGGTCTGGCGCCGCCACCACCCGACGCCGCCCAGGGCGGCGCGGGGGAGGGTTTCGGCCTAGCGACTATCGGTATTCAGGCGCGGTGCGTGGTCCTCGTCCTTCGACAAGCTCAGGATGAGGACCATCGTGCAGGCTCGGGCGATTAAAAACCTCATCCTGAGCCTGTCGAAGGACGAGGTTTTCGTCTCAAACGTCGATCCGCCCTAGCGGGCCGCCGTCGACTGGGCCGGGGCGGCCGTCGGCGGATTGTGCTTTTCGAGGAAGGCGACGGTGGCGTTCAGCATCTGCTGGCGGCTGGCCCCGCGCGACAGCCAGTGGTCCTCGCTGGCCAGGGTGACCAACTCGGTCGGCTTGCCGGCCCTGTTCATGGCGTCGGCCATGATCTTGCTCTGCACGTAGGGAACGATCGTGTCGTCCTTGCCGTGGATCAGCAGGATCGGGATGTCGATCTTGTCGGTCAGCTTGGCCGGCGAGATCGCCGCCAGGTCCGGGTCGCGGATGCCGTCGGCGCCCATGAAGCGCAGCCAGTAGCGCAGCGAGGAGTTGTTGCTCGACTGGAAGCGTTCCTGGCCGTCCTGCAGCATGCGCTTGAGGTCGGACGGGCCGGCCACCGACACCGCGCAGCGATAGACGCCGCGGTCGAGCGCCGCGCCCGCCAGCGCGGCATAGCCGCCGTAGCTGGCGCCGACGATGCAGACGCGCTTGGGATCGATCAGGCCCTGCTTCTCCAGATGGCGGACGCCGTCGGAGAGGTCGGTCTGCATCTTGCGGCCCCATTCGCCGAAGCCGGCCTTGATGAAGTCCCAGCCGAAGCCCTCGGAACCGCGGAAGTTGGGCTGCAGCACCGCATAGCCGCGCGAGGCCAGGCCCTGGGCCCACCAGTCGAAGCCGGGGGAGTCGCGGCCTTCGGGGCCGCCGTGCGGCAGCACCACCAGGGGCAGGTTCTTGGGATCCTTGCCCTTGGGCAGGGTCAGGTAGCCGGTGATCTCCAGGCCGTCGGCGGCCTTGTACTTCACCGGGCGCACCTCGGCGATGTCTGCGGCCGTCAGGTCCTTGTACTCGTCGCCGATCCAGGACGCGTTCTTGGCCGTCATGTCGACCAGGGCGTAGGCGGGGCCGTCGGTCGGCGAGTCGACGCGGACGACCACCTTGTTGCGGTCCGACGACCACGAGGCCAGCGAGACGCGCGAGCCGGCGAAGCCCTTCTCGACGGCGTTCCAGCGGGCCTGGTCCTTGGGATCGAAGAAGATGTAGCGGGCCTTGTCGCCCACCAGCGCCACCCCGCCGATCAGGGCGTCGTTGCCCGGATCGCGCAGCAGGCCGTCGAACGCGGTCTCCATCGGCACGTCGACCTGCGAGCCGTCGGCGCCGTATTCGCGATAGACGGTCTGGTTCTTGTCGTCGACGCGGGCCACCAGCACCGACTTGCCGTCGCGGCCCAGGCCGGTGACGCCGTAGGAGCCCATCGGGCTGACCGCGCGGTCGACGATGGTCCAGCCCTTCGGGCCCTTGATGCGCAGCACCCAGGTTCCCTTGCTCTGGTCGTACTGCGACTGGGCCAGCGGCACGCCGTCGGGGCCGACCAGCCAGTCGTCGGTGTCTTCCGAGCGCGCCTCGATCATGCGGGTGCGGCCGGTCTTCACGTTGATCGCGAACAGAGTGTTGCGGCCGATGCCGTCGACGAAATGGACGCCCTGCACGAAGGCCGTCGGCGCGCCGCCGACCGACCGCAGCGAAGCGGCGCTGAGCACGACGTTCATCGAGTCCGGCTGGTTGTCGAGCAGCAGCCGCGCCTTGTCGGTCTCGAGGTCGTACATGGAGGTCATCCAGTACTCCCGCTTGGGACCGACCAGCCCGTTGACGCTGGCCGTCGACGAGACGGTGACCAGCAGGTGCGTGGAGTCGGCCCACTGCACCCAGCGCAGCTTGTTGTTGCCCATCCGCAGGGCCTTGATCAGCTTGTTGTCGGCCGCGTTGTGAATGGTCAGAACGCGTTGCTCGCCGTCGGTCAGCGACACGGCCAGGCGCGTGCCGTCGGGCGAGATGTCCACGTTCTCGATCGTCGGCAGGCTGCCGTAGGTGGAAAGCGGCGCGGCGACGGCCGGAGCGCCCGGCAGGAGCGCGCCCGACAGCAGAGCGGTCGCGCAGAAGGCGATCGCGAAATCCTTGATACGCACGGAACTACAGCCCCCAGAAGGTCCCCAGACAGTCCTTGGACGAGTATAGGCTCTACCTTGCCGTGAGGTCGAG
>JASGDR010000499.1:0-2889 GCA_047607095.1 Caulobacter sp. | reverse complement strand
GGGTCACATCCAGTTCGGCGGCCGCCTGCGCGCAGGCTCTGGCGGAGTCGAGGTCATCGATCAGGAAGCTAACGCTCCGGCCCTCGCGCAACAGCGGCGCGACGCGGACAACCTTGCTGCGCTCCAGGGGCACGGCGTAGAATAGGTCGTTGAAACCTGCTGCGGCCAGCGTTTCCAATTCGCGGATCGTCGAGACGGTGAACCGATCAACGCCTCTGTCGGCCAGCAGCTGCGCCACCTGGTTGGACTTCGGCGTCTTCATGTGCGGGCGCGGGCGGATATCCAGCGTCCGGCAACAGCGCAGGAGTTTGTCGATATTGGCTTCGAGAACGCCGCGATCGAGGATCAGGCAGGGCGTGTGCAGGTCGTTCAAGCGCATTGGAAATCCGTGAAGAGCGGGAGGCGGCGCAAGGCGCGGCGGACTACAGGATGGGGTGGCGATCTCGCCAGGGCGCGGCGGCCTCGAGTTCGAAGGCCAGCTCAAGCAAGGTCCGCTCGCCATTGATCGGCGCAACGAAGTGACTGCCGATCGGCAGGCCGTCGGGCGAGCGGTGCAGCGGGACGCTCATCGCCGGAGCGCCTACGACGTTGAAAAAGGTGGTGTAGCCCACATAGTCCCGCAGGTGCTCCACCAGGGTCTCGTAGGGCGTCTGCGAAGACACCCAGCCCAGGCGGGGCGGAGGCTTGGCCAGGACCGGCGACAGCAACACGTCGAAGCCCGACATCCAGGCTTCGAAGTTCGCCGACAGGCCGTTGAGGGTTTCGACCGCGCGGCCGAACTCGCCCGGGGGCAACTGGTCGAAGGCGCGGGCGAAGGACAGGGTGAAGGGTTCGACCATGGTCTCATCGACGCTCCGGCCGGTCTGGGCGGCGATCTGCTTGACGGTGCTGGCCGTGCCGCCCGACCAAAGCGCCATGAAAGCGGGCAGATAGCTCGTGTAGGCGAAGGGCCAGCGGGTGGGGCGTAGGTCGTGCCCCAGGCTTTCGAGCAGCCGGGCCGTGGCCAGGGTCGCATCGAGCACGTCGGGGTCAGGCGCGCCGCCGCTATCGGTTTCGGTCAGCAGGCCGATCCGAAGACGGCGCTGGCCGGGCCTCGACACCAGGCCGAGCGGCGTGAGCGGCGCCGGCGGCCGAGCGTTTTCGGTCAAGGCGAGCAAGGTCGCGGAGTCGCGTACCGAGCGTGAGATGCAGTGGGCGACGCTGAGCTCGATGGCGCGGGTTTGGGCGCGGCCCGAGCCTGGCATGCGTCCGCGCGAGGGTTTCAGCCCGAACACGCCACAGCACGACGATGGGATGCGGATCGAGCCGCCGCCGTCGCTGGCGCTGGCGATCGGCACGACGCCCGCGGCCACGGCCGCTGCGGCGCCGCCTGAGGATCCCCCCGCCGAGCGATCGAGGTTCCAGGGATTGCGCGTTGGTCCGAACGCCAGCGGCTCGGTGGTGGGCAGCAAAGCGAACTCCGGCGTGCTCGATTTTCCGAGCACTTGCAGGCCGGCGTCCAGATAGGCCTGGGTATGGGCCGCGATCTGTGTGGCGGGGAGGTCTTGAGCCGTCGAGCGAGACCCGCGCCGTGTAGGCAGGCCCGGATAGTCGATCAGGTCCTTGAGCAGAAACGGCACGCCCGCCAGGGGCAGATCGATCCTGGCCGTCCTGGCCCGGTCGCGGGCGCGATCATAGTCGGTCGTGACCATGAAGTTCAGCTTCGGCTGCAGGCGTTCGGCGCGCGCGATCGCCGCGTCCACCGCTTCCAGGGGCGAGAGCTTGCGACGGCGCACCAGGTTGGCGATCCCGACCGCGTCGAGCCAGGTCTGGTCGAGAGCGGTAGGGGCGGAGCGGGCCAGGCTGGGCGCGGTCGAGAGGGCAAGGCCCGCCGCGAACAGGCCTCGCCGATCGAGGGCATCTTTCATTGGAGCGATCCTGCTTGGGGCTAGGGCGCGAAGATCGCCGCCAGGGCCAGGGCGTCGGCCTGGGTCAGGGGCGCGCGCGTGGCGTTGATCGTGATGGCGACGATCGTCTTTCGATCGGGCAGGATCATCAGGGTCGATGAGCCGCCGACCGCCGTGCCGTTGTGGAAGAACAGGCGTTGGCCGTCCGGCGCCTTGGCGACGAAGAAGCCCATGCCGTAGCCGCTGGGTTGACCGTTCAGCATCGGCGGCGTGAACAGCAGGTCCAGCGACTCTCGGGTCAGGAAACCGGGCTTCAGCAGCGCCGAGCCCAGGGCCGTCAGATCGCTGGGGGTCGAGACGAAGCCGCCGCCCGCCCACTTGTTGCTGTTGTCGACATAGGGGCCGTTCACCAGCGGTCCCTGCGGACGCGCATAGGCGCCGTTGTCGTAGAACGAGTAGGGACGGGCGCGGTTTTCGAGGATGGTCTCGTTGTCGTCCAACGCCGTATGGGTCATGTCTAAGGGCGCCAGCACGCGCTCGGCCATGTAGGTCGCAAAGGGTTGGCCGCTGGCCCGCTCGATCGCCGCGCCCAGCAGGTTGTAGCCGTAGCTGGAATAGTGGAACTGGACGCCGGGCAGGGAAAGCAGAGGGTCCTTGCTGAAGATCTCCAGCGGCGTCAGCATGTCGACATAGTGGGTCTGGTTCAGGAATTCGCGGCCCTGGTAGTGGCGCAGACCCGAGGTGTGGTTGGCCAGCATGCGAGCGGTGACGGCGCCGCCGTCCTTGACCGGAAAGCTCGGTACATAGGTCTGGATCGGGACATCGAGATCCAGGCTCCCCGCCTCGCGCAGCCGCATCAGGGCGACCGCCGTAAGGACCTTGGACACGCTGCCGATGCGAAAGCGCGTGGCGGGCGTGGCGGGGGTATGGTCCTCGAGGTCGGCCTCGCCCACGGCCCCGCTCCAGACGAGACGGCCATCCATCGCCACGGCGGCGGACACGG
>JASGDR010000498.1:0-3271 GCA_047607095.1 Caulobacter sp. | reverse complement strand
GCCGCCCGAGATCGCGCCGGTGACCAGCTCGCGGCTGGCGGCGTCGCCGGCGGCGAACAGGCCCGGCGCGGCGGTCTGGCAAAGGCCGTCCGTCACCCGCAGGCCGCCGATGCCGCGCACCGTGCCCTCGGAGACCAGCGTCGCCTCGAAGCGCTCGGCGTAGGCGTCGATCCCGAAGCGGGCGAAGGGGCGCACGAAATTGGGCTGAACCTGGGGCATCACCTCGCGGATGTCGTGCGGGATGCGGTCGAGCCGGCAGTAGAGCCGTCCCTTCAGCAGGGCGCGGGCCAGGTGCGGCGACGGATCGGGGCCCGGCGGGATGTCGAGCTCGTTGTCGGCCTCGTCGAACCAGCGGGCGAAGGCGAAGCTCATCGACCGGGCCATGTTCGTGCCCGCCGGCATGGCCGTGTAGTAGTTGGTGAACTCCATGCCCGAGACGTCGGCCCCGGCCTCGACGCCCATCAGCAGGCCGTCGCCGGTGTTGGTCGCCGAGCCCAGCAGGCGCGAGGCGAAGGCGCAGCCGCCGGTCGCCAGCACCACCGCCCCGGCCCGGATCGTCCACGGCCGCTCGCCGCGCAAGGCCACGCCCGCCGCCCCGGCGACGACGCCGACGCCGTCGGTCAGCAGTTCGAGCGCCGGATGGTGGTCGAGAATGGTCGCGCCGGCCTCCAGGGCGAAGGCGCGCATGGCCCGCATGTATTCGGGGCCGCGCAGGCCGCGATAGTAGGTCTGGCCCCGGTCGTCCTTGGTGAAGGCGTAGTGCCTGGCCAGCTGCGGCAGGCTGGTCCAGGTCAGGTCGAGGATCCGCGCCATCCAGTCGGGGTCGCCCAGGCCCAGCGAGCGCTTGAAGCGGTCGGCGACGGCGGCCTCCCGCTGCTCGGGCGGAACCCACCAGTGGCCGGGACCGGCCGTGGCGGTGACGCCGCTGGTCCCGCAGTATCCCTTGTCGGCCAGGATCACCCGCGCGCCCTGCCGGGCGGCGGCGACGGCGGCCCAGGTTCCGGCCAGGCCGCCGCCGATCACCAGGACGTCCGTTTCCCGATGGGAGGTGTCGAAATCCGCGCTCATCCGGCGATCGCCGCGTTGAACGAGGCGTCGAAGGCGCCGGCCGGATCCAGCGTCGAGGTGATCGCCCCGGCGGCCCGGAAGTGGTCGAGCACGGCGCGGGCCTCGGCCACCGAGGCCTCGTCGATCGGCACGGGCCGGGCGCGATAGTTGCCGACCGTCCAGCGGGCGACGTCCAGCGACAGGCCGGTTTCCTTCGACAGCACGGCGGCGAAGGCGTCGGGGTTCTGGATCGCCCAGCGCCGGGCCCTGGCCAGGCGGCGCAGGAAGTCCTCGATCTGGGGCCGCTTGGTCTCGATCGCCCTGACGCTGGCGGCCTCGTAGCCGTTTCCGCTGAGCAGGCCCTCGCCGTCGGCCAGGATGCGGGCGCTGTCGTGCAGCCGGGCCAGGGCGACATAGGAGCCCCAGGTCACCCAGGCGTCGATCGAGCCCGCCGTGAAGGCGGCCTTGGCGTCGCCGGGGCTGAGGAACACCACCGAGACGTCGGTCGGCGCGAGCCCCGCCTTCTCGATCACCCGAAGCAGCAGGTAGTGGCCGATCGAGCCGCGGCCGGTGGCGATCTTCTTGCCCTTGAGATCGGCAGGCGCCCGGATGGGAGAATCCTTGGGCGTCAGGATCGCGGTCGAACGGCCGCCGCTCTGGCCGGCCTGCACGGCCTTGATCCTGGCCCCGCTGGCGTAGGCGAACAGGAACGGGGCGTCGCCGGCCTCGCCCAGGTCGACCGCGCCCGCGCCCAGCGCCTCCAGCAGCGGCTGGGCGGCGGGGAACTCGCTCCATTCGATCCGGTAGGGAACCCCTTCCAACGCGCCCGAGGCGACCAGCACCGCCTTGGTGCCGCCGCGCTGGCTGCCGACCTTGAGCGGCGCGGCCGCGTCGCCCTTGCCGCAGGCGGCCAGGCCCGACGAGAGACCGGCGAGACCGCCGAGGCCGATGATGAGCTGGCGTCGATCCATGCCGCCCTCCCCTTAGAAGCGTTGGGTCAGGCGGGCGTAGTAGTAGCCGCCGGTGATGCCGAAGGGCGAGAAGCTGCCGAACTGGCCCGTGCCCTGGTCGGAATTGACGATGCCGATCTTGTCGGGGTGCTGGTCGAACAGGTTGTTGGCCCCGACGGCGATGCTGGTGGTCGGGCGCACGTCCCAGCCGATGTCGAGATCGGCCACCCATTTGGGGCTGTAGGTCCGGTCCAGGCTCGCCGACGTCCCGGCCTCGGTATATTCGCCGTAGCGGGTGGCCCGCAGGCTGGAGGTCACCGTCCCGATGTTCCAGACCGCGCCCAGCACGACCTTCTCGCGGGGCGTGCCGACGGTCAGGTCGGCGATCTTCTGGCGGTCGAACAGCACGAGGCTGGAATTGACCGCCTTGAGGATCGCCGGCGTCTCGACGACGTCGCGGATCTTGGTCTTGTTGAAGGCGTAGGCGGCGTTGAGGTTCAGCCGCCCCGCCGCGCCCAGGTCCAGGGCGTATTCGGCGACGAAGTCGATCCCCGTCGTGCGGGTCGAGACGGCGTTGGTGTAGTAGGTCGCCGTCAGCCCCTGGGGGAAGCGGGCCAGCAGGCCCGCCAGCGCCGGCTGCGAGGCCAGCTGGGTCACCGACAGGTCGAGGTTGCTGGTGTCGACGATGCGGTCGTCGATGTCGATCCGGTAGGCGTCGAGCGTCAGGCGCAGGCGGGCCAGGGGCTCGGCCGTGATCCCGAAGCTGAAGTTGGTGGAGGTCTCCGGCTTCAGCGGCGTCGCGCCCAGGGCCTTGGCCTCGGCGCTGTCGGTGCGCAGCACCTTGGTCGGGAAGGTCAGGTATTCGCCGGGCGTGCAGGCCGCGCCGCGGAAGACGTTGTTGGGCGCGTCCGGGCACAGGCTGCCGGAGATGGTCGAGGTGGCGAAGATCGTCTGGCCCAGCGACGGCGCGCGGAAGCCGTTGCTGACCGTGGCGCGCACGGCGTAGCCGGGCAGGAACTCCCAGCGGGTGGTCAGCTTGCCGCTGGTCGTCTCGCCCACGTCGCCGGTGTAGCGCTCGTGGCGGACGGCCGCGCCGACGTACCAGGTCTCGGTCAGGTCGGTCCCGAGATCGGCGTAGACGGCGTAGGAATGGCGGGTGGCCGAACCGGCGTCCTCGGGCGCGGTGCCCGAATAGGAGGCAAGGCCCGGATTGGGCCGCAGACCGGCGAAAGGCTGGCCGGCGGGGATCACGTAGTCGCCGACCACGTAGGAGG
>JASGDR010000497.1:0-12929 GCA_047607095.1 Caulobacter sp. | reverse complement strand
CTTCCGCATCGCCGGCGGCATCATCCTGTTCATCCTGGGCCTGGACATGGTGCGCGACGACTTCACCACCATGTTCGCCGACGCGGCCGAGGGGGAGGGCGAGGTTCTGTCGGCCCGGGTCTACGCCAAGAAGCGGTTCGAGCGGCTGATCGTGCCGTTCGCCATGCCGCTGCTGATCGGCCCGGGCGCGATCTCGACCGTGATCATCTACGCCAGCGAGGCCAAGCATCTCGGCCTGACCGGCATGGCCCTGGGCGTGGGCGTGATCGCGGCGGTATCGGTGGTGCTGGTCGCCACCTTCTGGGCCGCGCCCGTGATCAGCAAGGTGCTGGGCCGCATCGGCATGAGCATCGTCGTGCGGGTGCTGGGCCTGATCCTCTGCGCCCTGGCTGTGCAGTTCGTGCTGATCGGGGTCGGTGACGCCACGCGCGGCCTG
This sequence comes from Caulobacter sp., assembly GCA_047607095.1. Classification (GTDB taxonomy): domain Bacteria; phylum Pseudomonadota; class Alphaproteobacteria; order Caulobacterales; family Caulobacteraceae; genus Caulobacter. Next base: position 12,493 of record JASGDR010000497.1, on the reverse strand, counting down.
ATCCGCGCCGACGCCAAGGCGCCGTACGCGGCCGAGAAGTAGGCGCGCCCTTCGAGGCCCGCTGCGCGGGCACCTCAGGATGAGGACCTTAGTGCATTGAATCCCTCATCCCGAGGTGCGAGCCGCAGGCGAGCCTCGAAGGACGCAGGGCCTCAAACCTTCCGGAACTTGCCGCCCTGGCTGGCGATCAGGGCCAGGGCCCATTCGTCGGGGATGATCTTGGCCAGCACGGCGATGGCCTTGTTGGGCGCGCCGGTGACGCAGACCGGGCGGTTGGCCTCGGCGGCCTCGTAGCCGGCGGCGGCCACCTCGTCGGCGCCCAGCCACATCCAGGGCGGCAGGCTCTGGCTGACCTGGGCGCGGGTGCCGTTGACGTCGTGGAATTCCGACAGGGTGAAGCCGGGGCACAGGGCGCTGACATGCACGCCGGTCGAAAGGTTTTCCAGGTGCAGGCTCTGGGAGAACTTCACCAGGAAGCTCTTGGTCGCCGCATAGAGGGTGTGGCCGGCCGAGCCGGGGGCCAGGCCCGCCAGCGAGGCGACGTTGACGATGCGGCCGAACCGCCGCTCGACCATGCCCGGCAGCACCTTGTGGGTCATGGCGCAGACCGAGGTCAGCATCACCTGCAGGAAGGTCGACTGGTCGGCCCAGCTGGTCTTGTCGTAGGTCCCAGGCAGGCCGTAGCCGGCGTTGTTGACCAGGGCGTCGACCTCGCGGCCCTCGGCGGCCACGGCGGCCAGCACCGCGTCGACCCCGGCCGGATCGGCCAGGTCGGCGGGAAACGCATAGGCCTCGACCCCGAAGCGCAGGCGGATCTCGGCGGCCAGCGCCTCGAGGCGGTCGAGCCGGCGGGCGGTCAGGGCCACGTCGTAGCCGTGGCTGGCGTAGATGCGGGCGAAGGCGGCCCCGATGCCGGCGGAAGCGCCGGTGATCAGGGCGAGGCGGCGGGCCATGTGGTCGAGAGTCCTGGAGAACGAAGCGCTGCAGGAGTCGAGCACGCCCGCCGATATGGTTCAAGCGGGGGCGGAGGAACCATCCGCTGGAGGGCGGGGGGATGGCTCCTCCGCGAAGGGGCGCGCCTCTGAGGGGAGGGCGGCGCGCCCCGAAGCGTCGCTTAGGCCGCGTCGCTGAGCGAGGGCTGAGCGCCGCGAGTCCAGCGGACGGCGGCCTCGGCCACGCGCACGCCGAGCAGGCGGGCGCTCTCGCGGTCGCCGGCCGGCGGGGTGATCTCGGGCGAAGCGTTGTCCGACTGGGCGGCCAGGCCGACGAACGAGCCGACGCGGTTCAGGGTTTCCGGACCACGCTCGGCGGCGGTGACCGCGGGCGAGGGAATGCCGAGGTTGATCCAGTTCATGCCGTGCTGGGCGGCGAGGATCGTCAGGCTGGCCAGGGCGTGGCCCTTGTCGCCGGCGAAGCTGTGTGAGTTGGTGAAGCCCGCGGCCAGCTTGTCCTTCCAGGCGCCGGTGAAGAAGGCGGCCGAGGTGGCGTCGGCGAAGACTTTGAACACGCCCGAGACGTCGCCCATGTAGGTCGGCGCGCCGAACACGACGGCGTCGGCTTCGGTGATGGCGTCGAGCAGCGGCTTGAAGTCCTGGGCCGCGCTTTCGATCGGCAGGACGACGGCGGTCTGGCCGGCGTCGCGGACGCCTTGCGCGACCTTGTCGGCGAGGACGGCGGTGTGGCCGTAGCCCGAGTGATAGACGATGGCGACCTTGGTGGTCATGGCGGATGTCCCCTAGGGAGAATGATGTTTTCCGAACAGGAACTGTATCGGTAGCGATTACGTAATAGCGCCCATCGCCGGCGCTAGGGGGATCAGCAACAATTTCGGATGCAGTTTTTCTGCGTGCCGGTTTCAGGCCGCCTTCAGGCGCTCTTCAGCACGGCCTCGCGCTCGGCCGGATCGGCCAGCAGGTCGGCCACCGAGATGCGCGACAGGCGCTCGGCGGCGGCGGCGTCGGCGGCGATCAGGGCCGCGCGTACGGCGTCGGGGATGCGGGCGCCGACCGGACAGCCCTTCACCCCGGGCGGGGCGACCCCCAGGTTGGCGCAGCCGTGGACGGCCCGCAGCACGGTGTCGAGGGTGATCACCGTCGCCGGCTTCAGCAGCCAGGCGCCCCCGTTGGCGCCGGCGCGCGCGCCGATCAGTCCCGCCTTGCCGAGCATGGCGGTGACGCGCCGCACCACCACGGGATTGGTGGGGACGGAGGCCGCGAGTTCGGCGCTGGCCACGGCGCGGTCGGGGCTGAAAGCCTCCTTGTGCGCCAGATAGGCCAGGGCGTGGGCGGCGACGGGGAACTTCTGACTGTCGGACATGATCTTCTGTAAGTCCGGAACGTAAGGGGGGAACGCGCGCGTTGAAACAAAAACCATCACGGGCGTGCGGCTAAGGTCACGATTGAACCCGGATCGGATTGGGTGTATCGCGCGCCGCTTGATCGATATGGGGCTTCGCGCGAGATTTTCGAGGGCGCGGTCCCGGAGGGATTGAATGGCTTCCGAAGCCTCCGGCGTTTCGACCTCTGAGAACGCCTCCGTCGCGGCGTGCGACATTCCCCAACAAGGCGGTTCCGCGCATGGCCATGGCCCCAAGGGTCACGGCACGCTGGCGCTCGCCCTGGGTTCCGTCGGCGTCGTGTTCGGCGACATCGGCACCAGCCCGCTCTACGCCTTCAAGGAGGCGCTGCACGTGGCGGCCTCCGACGGGGTCACCCGGGCCGAGATCCTGGGGATCGTGTCGCTGGCCCTGTGGGCGCTGATCCTGGTCGTCACGATCAAGTACGTCCTCTTCATCATGCGCGCCGACAACAAGGGCGAGGGCGGGGTGCTGTCGCTGATGGCCCTGGCCCAGCGGGCCATGGGCCGACGCACGGCCCTGGTGTTCGGCCTGGGCGTGATCGGCGCGGCGCTGTTCTACGGCGATGCGGTGATCACCCCGGCGATGTCGGTGCTATCGGCGGTCGAGGGCCTGCGGACCATTCCGGCGCTGGAGCATTCGATCAGCACCGAGGCGGTGCTGCTGATCGCCACGGTCATGCTGCTGGGCCTGTTCTTCATCCAGAGCCGCGGCACGGCCAAGGTCGGTCAGCTGTTCGGACCGGTCTGCGCCCTGTGGTTCGCGGTGATGGCCGCCCTGGGCGTCTTCCACCTGATCGACCATCCGGGCGTGCTCCGCGCGATCAACCCCTACTACGCCGTCCATTTCCTGATGCAGCACGGCATGGCGGGCTTCATCGTGCTGGGGGCGGTGTTCCTGACCGTCACCGGGGCCGAGGCCCTGACCGCCGACATGGGCCATTTCGGCCGCTGGCCGATCCAGGCCGCCTGGCTGTTCTTCGTGCTGCCCTGCCTGGCGCTGAACTATCTGGGCCAGGGCGCCCTGGCGCTGAACACCCTGGTCGAGGCCGAACGGACCGGCGCGCCGTTCCAGGAGCTGAACTGGTTCTTCGAGATGGCCCCCGACGTGCTGCGCCTGCCGCTGGTGATCCTGGCCGGCGCGGCCACGGTCATCGCCAGCCAGGCGGTGATCACCGGCGCCTTCTCGCTGACCCAGCAGGCGATCCAGCTGGGGCTTCTGCCCCGTATGGACGTGCGTCGCACATCGGAGACCCAGTCGGGCCAGATCTTCGTGCCGCAGCTCAACACCATGCTGCTGCTGGGCGTGCTGGCGGTGATGTTCACCTTCAAGACCTCGTCGGCCATGGCCCACGCCTACGGCCTGGCGGTGACCGGCACCATGGTCGTCACGACCGCCATGGCCTTCATCGTCATGCGCCAGCTGTGGAAATGGCAGCTGCCGGTGGCGCTGGCCTTCCTGGTTCCGTTCATGACGCTGGACCTGGTGTTCCTCAGCGCCAACGCCCTGCGCTTCTTCACCGGCGGCTGGCTGCCGGTGCTGATCGGCGCGGCCCTGTTCATGATCATGGCCACCTGGGTGCGGGGCAGCCAGATTCTCAGCGAGAAGACCCGCCGGGATTCCGTGCCGCTGGCCGACCTGATGGAGATCCTGCGGGCCCGCGCGCCGCACCGCGCGCCCGGCACGGCGATCTTCCTGACCTCCGATCCGGACATGACCCCGGTCGCCCTGATGCACAACCTCAAGCACAACAAGGTGCTGCACGAGCGCAACGTGGTGCTGACCGTCCGCACGGCCGAGACGCCGCGGGTGCCCGAGGAGGAGCGGATCAAGACCTACAAGGTCAACGAGGACTTCAAGAAGGTCGAGATCTATTACGGCTTCATGGAAAGCCCGAACGTGCCCAAGGCGCTGGCGCTGCTGCGCAAGCAGCAGGGGCTGAAATTCGACATCATGGCGACCAGTTTCTTCCTCGGTCGCCGTTCGATCGTGCCTTCGGCCAATTCGGGCATGCCCCTGTGGCAGGATCGGCTGTACATCTTCCTGATGAAGAACGCGGCCAACCCGACCGACTTCTTCAAGATCCCCCCTGGCCGCGTCGTCGAACTCGGCGCCCAGGTCACTGTGTAAGGCTTACCGTCTAGATGGATATTCTCGGCGTCATCGGCGACGTGCTCTGGATCCTGGCCCTGTCGATCATGGCCGGGGCGTCGCGCATGGCCTGGAGCAAGATCCCCAAGGGCGAGCCGACCCCGGTGGCCTGGTCGCCGAAGGGCGACACGCTGCTGCGCCTGCCGCGCGGACCGGCCCTGGTGCTGCTGCCGGCCGGGGCGTTCGCCATCAGCCTCTACCTGCTGGTCGAGAGCCGTCAGGCCGAGGAACTGACCCTGCGGCTGACGATGCTGGGCCTGCGCGCCACCCTGGCGGCGATCCTGGCGGTGATCCACCTGACCCAGGTGCGCCGGGCGCTGAACCAGCTGGCCGAAGAGGGCAAGATCCGCCTTTGAGGCGTTCGCCCGGCCGCCGGCCGGACCCCGTTGTTTCCCTCGTCGCAAAAGCGCGCTAAACGCCCCGCGACTTTGTGTTTTCGCCTTCGACAAGGACCCCGCTCATGGCTGACAAGCCCGTGAAGAAGGTCGTGCTCGCCTATTCGGGCGGTCTCGACACCTCGATCATCCTCAAGTGGCTTCAGACCGAGTACGGCGCCGAAGTCGTGACCTTCACCGCCGACCTCGGCCAGGGTGAAGAGATCGAACCGGCCCGCGCCAAGGCCCTGGCTGCCGGCGTGAAGCCCGAGAACATCTTCATCGAGGACGTGCGCGAGGAGTTCGTGCGCGATTTCGTGTTCCCGATGTTCCGCGCCAACACGGTCTATGAAGGCCAGTACCTGCTCGGCACCTCGATCGCCCGCCCGCTGATCGCCAAGCGCCAGATCGAGATCGCCCGTCAGGTCGGCGCCGACGCCGTCAGCCACGGCGCCACCGGCAAGGGCAACGACCAGGTCCGCTTCGAGCTGGGCTACTACGGCCTCGAGCCCGACATCCACGTGATCGCCCCCTGGCGCGAGTGGGACTTCAAGTCGCGCGAAGCGCTGCTGGAGTTCGCCGAGAAGCACCAGATCCAGATCGCCAAGGACAAGCGCGGCGAAGCGCCGTTCAGCGTCGACGCCAACCTGCTGCACTCCTCGTCGGAAGGTAAGGTCCTGGAAGACCCGGCGGTCGAGGCCCCCGAGTTCGTCCACATGCGCACGATCTCGCCGGAAGACGCGCCGGATCAGCCGACCGTCATCACCATCGACTTCGAGAAGGGCGACCCCGTCGCCATCGACGGCGTGGCGATGAGCCCGGCCACCCTGCTGACCAAGCTGAACGAGCTGGGCCGCGACAACGGCGTCGGCCGTCTGGACCTGGTCGAGAACCGCTTCGTCGGCATGAAGTCGCGCGGCGTCTACGAGACCCCGGGCGGCACCATCCTGCTGGCCGCCCACCGCGGCATCGAGAGCATCACGCTCGACCGCGGCGCCATGCACCTGAAGGACGAGCTGATGCCGAAGTACGCTTCGCTCGTCTACAACGGCTTCTGGTTCTCGCCGGAGCGCCAGATGCTGCAGGCGGCGATCGACTACAGCCAGGAGAAGGTGTCGGGCCGCGTCCGCGTGAAGCTCTACAAGGGCAACGTCACGGTCATCGGCCGCGAGAGCCCCTTCAGCCTGTACGATCAGGACCTCGTCACCTTCGAAGAGGGCAAGGTCGCCTACGATCACCGCGACGCCGGCGGCTTCATCAAGCTCAACGCCCTGCGTCTGCGCGTGCTGGCCAAGCGCGACCGTCGCGAAGGCTGAGGCTTTTCGAAGCTTCGAACAGGATCGAGCCCCGCCGGAAACGGCGGGGCTTTTTCTTTGGCTAGATCGCGGCCGCTCCGCCCGTCGTCGGCTGCACCAGGTTGGGCGCCAGGTTGATCCCCGTCCTGTTGTAGATCACCCAGCCGATGACCTGGAACACCGTATTCAGCAGGGTCTGGCCGAGCGCCAGGGTCATGAACTTGGTGAACTGGATCGTCTGGTTGAAGGCCAGTTCCTGGTTGTGAAGGATCAGGTCGGCGGCCTCCGGCGTGATCTGGTGGTTGGCCAGGGCCGTGCGGGTCTGGATCGTCGCCTCGGCCAGGCTGCGCAGGTAGCCCGGCACCACGGTCTTGTTGGCGTTCCACCAGTCGGTGGCGGTGGCGCCAAGCTGCTGTTCCAACACGGTCGCCAGCTCGTCGGCGTTGTCGACCTGCAGAGTGGAGAAGTCGGTCGTCATCGGATCCTCACCTCGCCTTCATGGCGGTGACGGCCTTGGCCGCCTGGTCGCAGGCGACCATCATCGCGGTGGTCGCGCCGGTGTTGGGGACGATCCCGGCCAGCTGGTGCAGCTGGGCCAGTCCCTTGACCTGGGCGCTGCAGCCCTGGATCAGCGACACTTCCGCGGCGATGGCCTTCTGGGCGGGACGGGCGGCGTAGGGCTGGCTGCCCGCGCGCACCGCGGCCACGGCCAGGGACGCCTGGATGTCGGCATAGGTTGCGATCGCGCCGGCATAGGTGGCCTTGTCGGCGTAGAGGCCCATCTCGGCCTCGGCCGCCAGCTTGGCGACGCCCTCGTAGGCGGTGGTGATCTTCGTATCGAGGACGGGATCGTCGGGCGGCGCGAAAACCGCGCAGCCGCTCAAGACGACGACCGACAGGACGCCGGCCGCGCCGCGTCGCATGATCCGGAACATTCAGCCCTCCCCCGACAGGGCGCCAGGGTGGCGCCGCGCCGAAGGGGGCTCAAGCTCAAAGTTGTATCGCGCTGTCGCGCGTCCTTGGGACGATCTCAGCCGCCGCAGCCGGTCGGCGGGCCCTCGGCCTTGGAGGCGGCGATCTCGGCCTTGGCCTTTTCGAGGTCGGCCTCGAAGGCCGGATCGGCGTGCAGACGCGCCACCATCACCCCGCCCAGCAGCCGGCCGGCCTCCAGGTCGCTGGGGAAGTGGACGCCGCAGATCACGCGGCTGTCGCCGAACTCGCGGCCGCGGGCGGTGATCCGGGCGGCGCGGTCGGGCACGAGCTCGGCCAGCACCAGACCCCACGACCAGCCGACCAGGGCGTGGCCGGAAGGATAGGAGCCCTCGGTCTCGATCCAGCTCTCGCGCGGCACGCAGATCGGCTTCTTGTTGCCCACCGGCGGGCGCGGCCGCGAGAAGGCCTGCTTGGCCGGGCGGTAGATGGTCCCGGCGTCGTCGGTCATGCGCAGCAGCAGGTTGGCCAGGGTCGGGGTCTTCTGCGGATTGATCGTCACGCCCGCGGCGCAGGAGAAGCTCTTGAAGCCGTTGGCGCCAGACAGGTCGGCGTCGGCGATGGCCTTGTCCCAGGCCGGCGTGCCCGCCAGCTTGCGGGTGTCGTCGAAGGCGGCGCGGTCGGCCTTGCCGCGCGGCGAGTCCGGCGTCGGCGGTGGGCCGACGATTCCCGGCGCGTCGAACGGCTCGGCCAGGGTCAGGTAGCCCTTCGGCGGCTTGGTCCAGGTCGTCGATCCGCCGGCCTGGGCGTAGGTCTTGCCCGGAACCTGACCCCCCGCGTCGCCCGTCAGCTGTGCGCAGCCGGCGAGCAGGCCGACGGAGAGGATTGCGGCCGAAAAGGGGAGCAGCGGCGAAAAACGCATCATGGAAAGCCCGAACTGAGGTCGTCAGGACACAGAAGGCCCGCTCGCGCCCGCGTCAAGCGAAAGCGGATTGACGGGCAGATATGTTATTTCATAACAGAAAGCGAGCCGCTCCCTCGGCCAGTTCCAGGATCCGTCGTTCATGACCCGCCGCCTCACGACCCGCCGCAACGCCTTCGCGGCCGCCAGCCTCCTCGCCATCGCGGTCGCCGCGCCCGCCTTCGCCGCCGACGCGGCGCCGGCCGATCCCGCCGCCGACCCGGCCGACACCGCCGTCTCGCAGGTCGTCGTCACCGCCGCGCCCTACGCCGTCTCGCTCGACAGCGTGACCAGCAGCGTCAACGTGCTGACCCGCGACAAGCTGGACACCGCCCCGCCCGCCGGCCTGGGCGACGTGCTGAACGGCCTGCCGGGTCTGCGCTCCACCTTCTACGGTCCCGGCGCCTCGCGTCCGGTGATCCGGGGCCTGGCGGGACCGCGGGTGATGGTGCTGCAGAACGGCGTCGGCCAGGTCGACGCCTCGTCGCTGTCGCCCGACCACGCCGTGGCCTCCGACCCGGCCGAGGCCTCGCGCATCGAGGTGCTGCGCGGTCCCTCGACCCTGGCCTATGGCGGCTCGGGCATCGGCGGCGTGGTCAACATGCTCGACGAGCGCGTGCCCTCCAGCCGCGCGGCGAACGGGATCGAGGGCCGCATCGCCGCCTCGGGCTCGACCGTCGACAACGGCTGGGGCGTGAGCGGCGCGGCCAAGTTCAACGCCGGCCCGCTGGTCTTCGCCGTCGACGCCGACCGCCGCCGCAGCGACGACTACGACGTCCCGACCTCGCCGGTCTCCTCGCGCCTGGCCGCCCGCGACGGCCTGACCGTCGATCCGGAAAAGACCGTCCGCAACACCGACGTCGAGATGGACGCCTACGGCGCCGGCGTCTCCTACGTGCACGACACCGGGTTCTTCGGCCTGTCGGTCAAGCGCACCGACACCACCTACGGCGTGCCTTACGAGCAGATTCTCAGCCCCATCGACCCCGATGCGGAAGGGCCGGTCTCGATCCACCTGCAACAGACTCGCTACGACCTGCGCGGCGAGCAGGAGCTCGACAATCCGTGGTTCGAGAAGGTGCGCGTCTCCATCGGCCATGCGGATTACGAGCACGCCGAGGTCAGCGTCGAGGACGGCGAGGTCGGCACCCGCTTCCTGTCCGACGGCACCGAGGGCCGGGTCGAGCTGGTCCACCGCGAGCATGACGGCCACCAGGGCGCCATCGGCTTCCAGGCCCTGACCCGCAGCTTCGAGGCGATCGGCGACGAGGCCTTCGTGCCCAGCGTCGACATCAAGGAGTACGGCGTCTTCACCCTGCAGCGCTTCGACCGCGGCGACTGGGGCGTGGACGCGGGCCTGCGCTTCGACACCCGCTCGCTCGAGACGGCGACCCAGAAGCGCGAGTTCGACAACGTCTCGGCTTCGCTGGGCGTGTTCTACAAGCCCGCCGAGCGGCAGTTCTACGCCCTGACCCTGTCGCGCAACGGCCGCGCGCCGACCGAGTTCGAACTGTTCGCCGACGGTCCGCACCCGGGCACCGGCGGCTACGAGAAGGGCGACGACAGCCTCGATTCCGAAACCGTCACCTCGCTGGAGGCCACCTATCGCTGGACCGGCGAGCGCCTGCGCGTCGAAGGCCACCTGTGGGGCGCCTGGTACGACAACTTCATCGAGGAGGCCCCGACCGGCGCCGAGGAAGACGACCTGCCGGTGTTCCAGTACTACCAGACCGGGGCCAAGTTCCACGGCGCGGAGCTGGAGCTGGGCTGGAACGCCTGGCGTTCGGGCGACCAGGCCGTGCGTCTGGAAGGCGTGGCCGACTACGTGCGCGGTTCGACCGATCTGGGCCCGCCCGCCCGCATCCCGCCGTGGTCGGTGACCGGCCGCGCGATCTGGACCGTCTCGCGCGTCGAGAGCGAGCTCGAGGTCCGTCACGTCGCCGAGCAGGACCGCGTGGCGACCTACGAGCTGCCGACCGACGCCTACACGGTGGTGAACCTGAAGGTGACGGTGAAGCCCTTCGCCGAGCAGCCGCTTCGCCTGTTCGTCGAGGGCCGCAACCTGACCGACGAGGAGGTGCGCGAGCACGCCTCGTTCCTGAAGGACATCGCGCCCTCGCCGGGGCGTTCGATCCGCACCGGGATCGCCTGGAAGTTCTAGGGTTCGTCCGGCCGCGGCCTTCGCCCCCGAGGCGAGGGTCGCGGCGGCGATTCCCTCTCCGGAGGTGTCGATTGCCGGGATATCGCAGATCGGCTAGAAGCGCTGACCACCTAAAGGCCGCCTAAGCGATAGAGCGTCCGTTCTTCTTGGCCCTTCTGTAGAGCTTCTTATGGAAACGACCCAGTCCGCCGGCGGCATCACCGGCAACGTTCTCTTCTACTCGACGCCCGAGCCGCTGAACCGCGAGCAGCACGGCAAGCTGGGTCTGGTCCACAAGGACAAGCCCTACGGCTTCGCCGCCGCCGGCACCGCCGTGCCGCTGACCGTGACCGAGTTCGGCCCCGCCGGCCTGTCCTATCCGATCATCTTCGCCGGCGACGAGCGCGTGCCGCTGGCCGTGATGGGTCTGAACCAGGGCGAGAACCTGTTCATCCACGCCGACGGCTCGACCGAGATCGGCGTCTACATCCCGGCCTATGTCCGCCGCTATCCGTTCGTGCTGGCTAACGACGACGCCCAGGGCCGCATGATCGTCTGCATCGACCGCTCGTCGAACCTGCTGGCCGAAGGCGCCGAGACCCCGCTGTTCGACGCCAAGGGCGAGCCGACCGAATACACCCAGAACTGCATCAAGTTCTGCGACGACTTCGAAGTCGAGCGCCGCCGCACCGACTCGTTCGTGCAGCTGCTGAAGGACAACGACCTCTTCGAACTGAAGAAGGCCACCTTCACCCCGCAGGGCGCCGACGGCCAGCCGGGCGAGCCGCAGGTCGTGGCCGAGTACTACGGCGTCTCGGAAGAGAAGCTGAACGCCCTGCCGATCGAGAAGCTGAAGGAGCTGCAGACCACGGGCGCCCTGGCCCAGATTTACGCTCACCTGGTGTCGCTGGTCGGTTGGGATCGCCTGATCGCCATCACCATGTTCCGCCAGCAGCAGGCCCCGGCCGCCAACCTCAACTGAGGCCGGCCCGCCGCCGAGGCGAACCGATAAACAAGAAGGGCGGCGGATCGCAGGATCCGCCGCCCTTTTCGTTTGGGTCGTCTTCCAGGCTGGAAGGCTAGTGCACCGACACCGGGGCCAGTTCGTGGGCCAGGGCGGCGGCCACGGCCGCGTCGCGGTCGGTCAGCACCGCCAGGCGGGCCCCGTCGGCCCGGCACACCGCATAGAGCGTCTGGTCGGGGGCGAGGTCGAAGTCCTCCACGCCCTCGGGGGCGTCGGCCAGGATTTCGGCGGCCTTGATCGGGCGCACATAGACGAGGTCGGGCGCGCCCAGCGCGGCGAAGGCCTCGGTCGAGAAGAACGGCGTGTGCGAATTGGGCGTCATGTGACCACCTCCTTCGATATTGGAACGCCCCGAAGCCCGGGCGGTTCAGCCGAGCTTCGGGAGGCGGGGCTCAGCCCTGCGAGCGGATGGGGATTTTCCGGACCAGCCGCTCGGGCGGCGGACGGGCGACGTCGACGTGCAGCAGGCCGTGCTCGAGCGTGGCGGAGGAAACCTCCATGCCCTCGGCCAGTACGAAGGTGCGCAGGAAGCCGCGGGCGGCGATTCCCCGGTGCAGATAGGCGCGGTCGGCCTCGCCCTTGCCTTCGCCGTCCCGGCGGCCGGCGACCACCAGCTGGCCGCCCTCGACGGTGACCTGCAGCTGGTCGGGCGAGAAGCCGGCCACGGCGAGGGTGATGCGCACCCCGTCGTCGGTCTGCTCGACATTGTAGGGTGGATAGCTCTCGCCGGCGGCCTTAGCGGCGCGCTCGATCAGGTCTCGGGTGTGTTCGAAGCCCAGGAGAAAGGGGCTGTCGAACAGGATCGTCCGGGTCATGCGAAGTCCTTCGCTTCAAGCGACTTCGTTCGCGGAGGTCCGGGGCCCTGGAGCGGCGCCCCGATTCCGCAACGTCTCAAGGGAAGTGGCGATGCGGCCGGGGCGGTTCAAGGCGCGCGTCTTGTCGCATCTTCCATTGGGGAGGGGGAGAAGCCCGTCCGGCGTGGCCGAGCGTCGCGGAATCCCCAGGTCTTGGCGGGGGCGTGCGGATTCACGCTTGTCATCCTTCTGTCACGCGCCTATATGCGCCGTCCGCTCGGAACGGCGCTGACGAAGACGCCCGAAACGAGGCCGAAAGGCCCTTGCTTCGGATGGATCTCATCGCTAAGTTCCGCGGCCTCAATCGACTCGGGCAGCTGGATTGCCGACGGCCTTATGGGTCTTCGGGAAGGGGCGCTTTTGTTGCTTTTCGGCGGGTTTCGGCTCTTCGGAAGATGATGAAAAGAG
>JASGDR010000496.1:0-13593 GCA_047607095.1 Caulobacter sp. | reverse complement strand
GCGCCGAGGCCTTCGCCGCGGCCTGGCTGATGCTGAAGGGCTACCGCATCCTCGGCTTCCGCCTGGTCACCCGCGCGGGCGAGATCGACATTCTGGCGCAACGCGGACGCGTCTTGATCGTTGTCGAGGTCAAGAGCCGGACGAGCCTGGAGGCGGCGCTGGAGGCGGTCAGCTACGAACAACGGATGCGCCTGCGTCGGGCGGGCGCGCTGGCGGCGGCTGCGCGCGCCGGTCTGAAGGGCATGGCCGTGCGCCTCGACCTGCTGGCCCTGTCGCCGGGCCGCCTGCCCCGCCACGTGCCCGACGCCTGGCCGGATGACGGGAGGGCCTGGGCATGATCCGCGAGGAAGCCGAGGAGATCCTCACCCGCGCCGGCGAGCACGACGACGACGGCTTTCCGCTGTTCGAGGCGGCCCTGGCCTGCGCCGTGCACGACGATCCCGACCGCGACGAGCAGCCGGCCCTCGACCTCGCCCGCTCGGCGGTCGATCGCCTCAAGAGCCGCTTGCAGTCGGAGTCGCCCGAGGAAGCCATCGCCGAGGCCATGGCCGGCGACCTGCGCCTGACCGGCGACCTCCTGACCTACGACCACCCCGACAACGCCGACGTCATCGCCATCGCCGAGCGCCGCAAGGGCCTGCCGGTGGCGCTGGGCGTGTTCTACATCCACGCCGCCCGCGAGGCGGGGCTGGAGGTGTTCGGTGTCGACTTCCCCGGCCACTTCCTGCTGCGCATCGAGACCGACGAGGGGCCGCTGGCGCTGGACCCGTTCAGCGAGGGCCGGGTGGTGCTGCCGTCCGAGCTGTCCCGCCGGGCCCTGCGCACCGGCCTGATGCCCGACGTCGCCGCGAGGCTCGACCAGCTGATGGCCCCGATCTCCGACCGCGCCGTGCTGATCCGCCTGCAGAACAACATCTTCGCCCGCGCCCAGCAGGCCCGCGACTGGACCCGGGCCGAGCGCTCGGCCGTGCGCCGCGCCCTGCTCGATCCCACCGACCACCATCCCTGGCTCGACGTCGCCGCCGCCCGCGAAGGCCAGGGCGCACTGGCCGGCGCGCTGCAGGCCCTGTCGCGCGCCCAGACCCTGGACGGCGGGGCGACCATCGCCGCCCGAGCCGCACGCGAACGCGTGCGGCTCAGACTTAACTGAGAGAGGGCCGCACGCGAACGCGTGCGGTTGCGGCTGAACTAGTCCGTGTCCCGTTCCAGCCAGTCCTCGTAGCGGCGCCTGCGGTTCCTGGCGTTGAAGGTTCCAGGATACGGCCAGTACGGTCCCTTCCCGTTGGATCCGGGTTGGTAGCGCCAGCCGGTCAGGCGCGGCGCCGGCCGCATCGAGCGGATTTCGCCGGGCGTCACGCTGCGCGGCACGATGACTTCGTATCCGTACGGATCCTCCGACGATCGAAAGAAGGCGTGCGCCCTGGCCGCCGTCGTCTCGGCCAGGTCTCCGTTGTAGCGGCCCACCAGAACCGGCTCGTCGTCGTCGACGACGAAGAACACCGCCACGCCGACCGCGCTGCTGCGGCGCAGTTCGCGCGCCCACTGGAAGGTGCGCGCGTGGTCGGGAACCACCGGCACGCAGAACACCCCCGGCGGCCCGTGCCAGGATTGCGCCGCCTTCAGCCCGCCGCGCCGAATGGCGGCGGCGGTCCGGGCGTCGGCGATGTGTACGAACCGGGCCATGGCCGCTCCTGCTGATCCGCGTCGGCGGCCTCTAGCCGCTCCCGCGGGCCGAGGAAAGCTTCGACGTTCCCGGGCTCGCCTCTCGCATTCGTCGCCCGCCGCGCCTAACTAGGCAGTCGCCGGCCTGGGCCGCGCCAACACCGGAGTCGTCATGTCGCTGAGAGTCGCCGTCCAGATGGATCCCGTCCTGGGGATCAACATCGACACCGACACCACCTTCCTGATGATGATGGAGGCCAAGAACCGCGGCCATAAGCTGTGGTTCTACACCCCCGACAAGCTCTCCCTCGAGGACGGCCGCGTCTTCGCCCGCGCCCAGCCGCTGGAGGTGTTCGCGGAAAAGGGCGCCCACGCCAGGCTCGGCGAGACCGTGGTGCTCGACATGAAGGACGACGTCGACGTGGTGCTGATGCGCCAGGATCCGCCGTTCGACATGGCCTACATCACCGCGACCTATTTCCTTGAGAAGGTCCACCCCCACACCCTGGTGGTGAACAACCCGGCCGAGGTGCGCAACGCGCCCGAAAAGCTGTTCGTCACCGACTTCCCGGGCGTGCAGCCGCCGACCCTGATCACCTCCGACCACGAGGCGATCTACGACTTCCGCGCCCGCCACGGCGACATCGTGCTCAAGCCCCTCTACGGCGGCGGCGGCTCGGGCGTGGCCCGTCTGCTGGCGGACGATCCCAATCTCGACGCCCTGCTCGAACTGCACGCCATGATCAGCCGCGAGCAGGTCATCGCCCAGAAGTTCGTTCCCGCCGTCAGCAAGGGCGACAAGCGCGTGCTGCTGGTCGACGGCGAGCCGGTCGGCGCCATCAACCGCGTGCCGGCCACGGGCCAGGTGCGCTCGAACCTGCGCGTCGGCGGCCGCGCCGAGGCCGTCGAGCTGACCGCCCGCGACAAGGAGCTGTGCGCCATCATCGGCCCGGAGCTGAAGAAGCGCGGCCTGCTGTTCGTCGGCATCGACGTGATCGGCGACTATCTGACCGAGATCAACGTCACCTCGCCCACCGGCGCGCAACAGTTGAAGCGGTTCAGCGGAATCGACGCCGCCGCGATCCTCTGGGATCGGATCGAAGCCATCCGATCAACCTCTGCTTGAACAAGTGGCGCTAGTGTACTGAATCGTCACACTTTCTCAAAATGTTCGATTTTTGTTCTTGCTCCGAACCGGTCCGCATGCTGGACTTGTGGATAACTCGGGCGAAAATCGGGGGAAGCGGATGGCGGCCAAGGTCGTCACGGTGGCGTTCGAGGGCGTCGAGGCGCGCCGCGTCGACGTCGAGGTGCAGCTGACCGGCGGCCAGGTCGCCTTCGCCGTCGTCGGCCTGGCCGACAAGGCCGTGGCCGAAAGCCGCGAGCGGGTGCGGGGCGCCTTCGCGGGCCTGGGCCTGTCCATGCCGGGCAAGCGCATCGTCGCCAACCTGGCCCCGGCCGACCTGCCCAAGGAGGGCACGCACTACGACCTGCCGATCGCCCTGGCGGTGCTGGCGGTGATGGGCGTGATCCCCGCCGACGCGCTGGACGGCTGGGCGGCCATGGGCGAGCTGTCGCTCGACGGCCGCATCGTCGCCTGCGCCGGCGCCCTGCCCGCGGCCATGGCGGCCGGCGCCATGGACCTGGGCCTCATCTGCCCCGAGGCCTGCGGCCCGGAAGCCGCCTGGGCCGGCGGCGCGCGGATCCTGGCCCCGCGCTCGCTGGTGGCCCTGATCAACCACTTCCGGGGCAGCCAGATCCTTTCCGCCCCCTCCCCCGGCCCGGTGGTCGAGGGCGAACGGGCCAGGGACCTGCGCGACGTCAAGGGCCAGGAGCAGGGCAAGCGGGCGCTGGAGATCGCCGCGGCCGGCGGCCACAACCTGCTGTTCGTCGGCCCGCCCGGCTCGGGCAAGTCGATGCTGGCCCAGCGCCTGCCCGGCCTGTTGCCGCCGCTCACCTCGCACGAGCTGCTGGAGACCTCGATGGTCCATTCGGTGGCCGGGCTGATCGCCAAGGGGACGCTCACCCGCGCCAGGCCGTTCCGCAGTCCCCACCACAGCGCCAGCATGGCCGCCCTGACCGGCGGCGGGCTGAAGGCCAAGCCCGGCGAGGTGTCGCTGGCCCACAACGGCGTCCTCTTCCTCGACGAGCTGCCCGAGTTCGGCGCTCTTATGGCGGAAACACACCTAGCTGCCTGAGACGCAAGTTATTGTTCTTGCTACGTTCTTATGCATGGAAAGCAAGCCAGAACGCCCCAACACGATTGCGGGCCTCCTTGAGAAGCGCGCGCAACTCGCGGGCATGCTCAAGTTCCACCGCGCCGAACTCCGGAAGGTCACCTGTGACCTGGACCACATCGACGCGACGATCCGGATGTTCGACGCGACCGCCGATATCCGCCGGGTCGCCCGGTACCCGACCAAGCATCGCGCCACGAAGGGCGAAGCGTCGATCTTCGTCCTCCGGATGTTGAAGGCGGCGGACCGCCCCCTGACATCGCTCGAAATCGTTCAGGCCCAGATCAAGGCGCGGGGACTGAAGGCGGACGACGAGACGGTCGTTCTGCTGCGCAAGCGTGTCGGGGCCACCCTCACCGCACAACAGTCCCAGGGCGTCGTGCGGTCGATCCCGATGGAAGGCCGCTACAAGGGCTGGGAGTTGGTCCGATGAGCCCGCTCCACTTCATGCGCGGGCGCCATGCCTACGTTGTCGCGCCGGCTCGGAATGGAGAAGGATACGTGGGGTATCGCGACGGAAGGATCGTCGCCCGTGACGCCGAGCGCGCGAAGGTGGCGCGGGCGCTGATCCGAGCCCACGCGCACTAGGTATCAGCGGCGCCGACCATCCTTCTCCTGCGCCACGCCCTTAAAAAGCCCGCCTGTCTTCTTCACCGCTGAGAACTGACCGGTTGTACGGTCCCTCTTGGTGAAGAGGCCCGTTTTCGGGTTCTGGACTTGCGTGCGGCCCGTAACCGACCCGGTGCGCGAGCCTGTTCCAGTATTCTTCGCCATCTGAAATTCCTTTAGCTGTAATGGCTTGGGTCAAAACAACCGAAGAATACCAGCGTTATGCGGGCCAGCAACGCTAAACTTCACCGCAAGCCGACGCCCCCCCTAACCCTTCTGGGCTGGCGCATCGCTAGAGAACGCCGGCCCGCGACGAGGCCGCCCGCGCTCTCGTAAGACCTCCCCCATAAACCTCCAGCATCGCCTTGCTAAAGTAGGGGGTCACCCTCGCCGCCCAAACGCCCCCGGCGCCGAACGCAGGTCATCGTCGTAGGCGCCGGAGCCAGTGAGCGCGCGGCGGGCCATCGGGGAGTCGACGGGGATTACCGTCGGGGCTTTGCAGGTTCGGCAGTAGCGGTCTTTCCGGCCCATCCTCCAGAACGTGTAGAGGAGGCCCGGGAAGATGAAGCAGAGCCACAGGATGATCTCGACCGCACTGCTCCCTCGGTTTCTCACCCTGGGGCGTCCGACCGCCCCGCACGACGTGCAAAAGAACTCCTTGGACATCTCACCCTCACCAGTGGTTCAAAATCATCACTATAGTGACTGGTGAGGTGTTGCCAATTGGTTGCGCTTCCCCAGTATGGGACTGGCGCAGACCTTTGGGAAAAACGTGAGGCGACTGCGCAAGGCGCGGGGGCTCAGCCAGGAGGCGTTGGCGGACGAGGTGGGTCTTGCCCCGACCTACGTAGGCCAGATCGAGCGCGGGGTCAGGAATCCCACGCTCGATGTGGTGGAGCGGCTCGCGGACCTCTTCGGCCAAGACCCGCTCGACCTGCTTCGCACGGAGTAGTGATCCGCCAACTGCGTAAGGCAAAAGGCCGTACGCAGGAGCAGCTTGCCCATGAATCCGGAGTGGTGATGCGGTATGTCGCTGGCGTCGCGCTCGGCGAGGAGAACCCCTCGCTCAAGTTCCTGATGAAGATCGCTAACGCGCTGGGATTGAGGCAGCCTTGCTGTTCACTCGATGCGAAAGCCCTTCGCGGGCTCGCGTTTCTAAGATGAGTTCCCTAAAACGGCCTCAAGAGGCAGTAATTCTTGACAAATTTGTCATTTTATGGCAATGAAATTATTTATGGGCAACGAATTCCAAAATGAACGCCAGATTATTCTGGCTCTCCTTGACACTGTGATTGCGCTCTCGTCTCGGCTTTTCCCCGAGGAGACAATGAGCGTGCGGATTCCGGGGGAGGGAGGCGGCCAATATGTTACCGGCCACACGCTCACCACGTGGACTCCCTCCGCCGATCTCTTCAAGTCCTGAGATTACCGCGCTGACGTGCTAGCGCCCTGGCGAGCAAGGCCTTCGCTAGCTCCTCTCTCATGGGGAGGTGCTCTTTAGGTATGCCCCACCCTTCAATGAGCGCTTCCGTGGTGCTCCCGTACTCAGGCCCACTCATATTATGCACAAATGGGTCTTTGAAATTTTCGATCTTATAGATCGCCCCAGTTATTGCTGGATATACCTTATCATCGAGGTCACCCATGGCCAACATTTCTTTGTATTTTGACAAAATGCCGGACACTATCAGATCCTGCCGCTGAAATTCGGCTTCATAGTCCATATGCTCTACCTCCATCATAGAGCAACTTATGGGCTAAATTTATGAATCTCACCCTAAGCGTGCGGCGGCTGCTAGTCGCTAGGCTCCCCCAGCCGCACCACGTAGCTTCCCATAGCCAGGCAGCACTCCACGAAGAACGCGGCCGAGAAGCCGCCCCGATTGATCTGGTTCCGGATATTGGCCTCGTTCGCACTGGGGCCGTGCCCGCGCTCTTGGAGCGCGAAGGCCAGTTCTTTGTAACTGACCCCCTTTCGCTGCATCTCCGCCTTCAGGATGCGCTTGCCTGTTTGGGCGTATTCCTTAGGGGTCTGAGGTCGCGCCATTGCATCACTCCAGGTGTATTCGCATCATAAATGATGCGTCTGCGCTTGACTCAAAGCGCCCGTCGCGTTCATACGCATCACATCTGATGCATATGAACGGAAAGGCCGGTTGTCGCAACACTTTCTCCTCAGCGCCAAAGCGCGGACGCTAGGTGTCGTCGAGGTCGCTCGTATGAGCGACGACGAAGCCTATGCCGCGTTCAAGGCGGTCCGCTTCGCGGACAACGGAGGAGAGGCCTTTTGCCCCCACTGCGGATGCGACGCCGTCTACGAGTACCGCGTCCGACGCCTGTTCAAATGCAAGGCGTGTGAGAAGCAATTCACCGTCACGTCGGGCACCACTTTTCGGAGCCGCAAGATGTCATTCCAGGACATTCTGTCGGCGATCCTACTCTTCGTGAATGGAGTGAACGGCAACGCCGCCCTCAGGCTGAGCCGCGACCTCAACTGCTCGTACAAGACCGCCTTCGTCCTGCTCCACAAGCTCCGCCGGGCTATGGCGTCGGCGCAGGCAGAGAACACGCTCACGGGCGAGGTCGAGATCGATGGTGTCTACATCGGCGGATATGTCCGGCCCGCGAACATGAAGGCCGACCGCCAGGACACCCGAAAAACCTACAATCGGAGGCGGCGGTCGATCGTGACCATGCGGGAGCGCCGGATCGGCGGTCGATCGCGCGCGGTTGTCGTGAAGGATGAGAAGGCCGCGATCCCAGCGATCCTCGAAATGGTCCATTCGAGCGCCCACGTCGTGACGGACGACCAAGCCGCGTACAATCGCTTCTTCATACCGTTCGCAGACCACTCGACGGTGAACCACACCAAGGGTTTGAGTATCGAGGGCGTCCACATCAACGGCGTCGAAGCGCAACACTCCCGCATTCGCCGGGCCGAGCGCGGGGTCTATCTCCAGCTAAACGCGGCGCATGCCCAGCGCTACGCGGACGAAATGTCCTGGCGGGATGACCATCGCCGGGTCAGCAACGGCCAGCAGTTCAGGAACGTGCTCGCACGGGCGACCGCTCTGCGGCCCGACGCGGAACTCGTGGGGTACTGGGAGAAGCGGCCGGCTTGGCTGCTCCAGGCCGCATCGCACCGCGAACTAAAGGAACTGACGCGGCGCAAGAAGGCGCGGGAGCAGGCCTCCAAGCTCGCACGTGAGCGGACCACCGGATCGGCTGCCCCCCATCGCTGACGATCAATCCCTCCGAGAGGAGGCGCTTGAACGACGCTGTGATCGCGCTCGCTAGCTTAGCGATCGCCCTGTTATCGGTCGGCCGGATGCCGTGCTGAGGCGCGATCGCTATTGCGAGTTCATGGGCGGTGCATGGGGCGCTCGCGGCTTTGAGCACCTTGTAGGAGGCCCGTGACAACCCCGACCGGCGCCTGAAGCGCGGCGGGCGCGGAGTGATGTGGTGGGGCGTCCACATCGGATCAAACTCGACGCGGATTTGCAGGTCGATCCGGTCCATTTTTAACCGTAGAGCGGCCTTACGGGCGGTGATCTCACGATCCGCTTCCGCAATTGCCACCAGACCCACGACAGGCTCGATCGCGAGTTCGGCCGTCTGATACTCGCCCAGCAGTCGGGCGTAGTCGCGTTCCAGGGCGGCTAGGATTCTCGGGTTCGCCATTTCAGCAGGCTAGGTGGCGCTGAGTTAATCTATAGCGAGTAAAAATAATAAACACCTCTTAAGCGATACTCTGGCCTTTACCCAGGTGTTTGTCCCCGGCTGTAGATTTCGTGAAAGCTACAGCACTCGCAACCCCGCCCAGGCTGCTGGGCAGCTTGCAGAGAAACGCCCATTTCAGTTTCACGGGAGGTGTTTGATGAGTGCCCCGACTGGAGCGGAGGCATTAATCGCGAAGCCTATGCTTCGCTATGCCTAGTTGGCACGCGCCGAAGATTCCGCCGCGCCGGGACTCATCATGCGAATCATAGGACAAGAAAGCTCGCAGTGCGCGAACACTGCGAGCTCGTTGAAACCGCCCAGAGGCGGCCTCGGTGCCTAGAAGGCCAGCGATATAGAATCGCTGGTGCATGCGCGGTCAATGCCTCTCGGACTTATCCAGAGAAAGACCCACAATGGCCGATCGTGCTGTGCGTAAAACCGGCAAGAACAAGGATGGCGATATCACCTCGCTCTGCGACAGTGGCGAAGCTTGGTCGCCCCGCTCGAAGGCGAACGCGATCTACGACATCGAGAACGGCATCCACACCTATCACGTGCCGTGGACGAGCGGCCGGACGGAAATCCGGGTCGTGAACGACCCCGTCAAGGGGAAGTACCTCAGGACGGACCGGGACAACACCACCAAGAACAACCTGGATGACCTCCCGGATTGCTAACCTGATGGGCGTGCGAGCGACGCTCGCACGCCCATCTTTATTCCGTCGGTTACCGAGGTAGCAGTGAAGGAGTGAAGGGATGTGGTTTGAAGGGATCGTCGAAGACGTGACGGCTCATTCGTTTAAAGAGCCCCATGAGTGGGTTAGATATATCAACGCTCAAGCAGATTTGGCAGAAGCCTACAGGGCGTCCAAAAGGGCTAGGGGCGCAAGCGACAAGGTCGCTGAGCGGTATGACCAAAGGCGCCCCTATCTCGACGCAGTCGAAGAACTATTAGGCGCAATGCTATACGACGGTGAAATCATCACTCCGCGCGTCGTTCTGGCTCACAAGCATATCGTAGAGTGCTGCAAAGCCTGAGTTCGACTAAGGCTTGTATCTGTTTTGGTTGAGGAGCAGCGATGCTGCTCCAGGCCCTTTACGCTCCCGGATCGCCGGCCGTGGGTTTAAGGTCGCTTAATCGGACGAGCGGGTCAGTTAAAGGATCGACATCCTCATCAGCCAAGAGGTTCGTTCGAATTTTTCGAAACCGCCCTTCCGCCAGCGCATGCTCGAAATGGACAGCAACCACCAGATGATGCGCGTGTAGAGCGATGTTATCACAGCGGCACTGTTCTGGATGCTTCACAGCGGCCCAACGATTATCATCTCCGACCCGGTAGTAGACACCGCGCGTGATGCCAAATTCACCGGGGATCAATCCACGATGTTTGAGGTTCAACGCTGTCAGCAGAATTGTGTTGTCCGGCTGCCGTTCGAGATAAATGCCCTTTCCATAGCTGGGAAATCCCAACGCCCATGGGAAACGGATCAGGCCATCAATCTCGACCGCGACCGAAAGATGGTCCTGCATGAGAGACGACAAATGCGGCATTGGAGCATCGTCCGGCGCGCCGCCGTGGAAGAAGGTTTCTTCCGTCAGGTAGAACACTGTGTCCTGGAAAATTGTGGCCGATACGGCGTTGGCGATCCAGTTGCGTGCGTAGAACGCCGTTCCACTGCCAGTTCGACGCACGGGTTCGACATGATGTTCCGGCAGCGGCAGTCCGCGCGTGAAAACTCCCATGTCGCCAATAGTCGCGTGGGAAGGTCGAACCCAGGGTATCGCCAACAGGGCCTCCAAGACGGGGTCAGTGGTAGGCGGTGGGAAGAGGCTTGCGGCGTCCATGCCCTCCGTCCTGGCAGCGTAGTCACGAAACATTGCGGCGGGCGCCTTGATCCGGGCGACGATGGCGGCGGTAGGCAGAGCCGCCTGAAGCGGGCCGACCATGAAGGCATTTTGAGCCAGATAGCGCGGCTGGCCGGTCGCCGTCATGATTTCCACCAGATCGACGGCCTGTATATTGCGAGCCCTCAGTTCCTTTCGTGACAGCGCGTAAAGGACAGCATCACCTTCACCGACGCCATAACTGGCCCGCTCACGCCGGATCATCAGAGGCAGTTCGAAGGCGTCTTCGATCAGTTCACCGCATGTCTCACTTTGATAGCGATGACCGGCGAACCAGGCGGCGACGGCTGGGTTTGATGAAGCGTCCAAGAAGAAGGATCGCCAGCCGTAGTGCTGGAGAATGGCTTGATCTACGGCCAAGTCGCTGGTCCCAGCATAGCCCTTTACAAACGCGGTCAGGATCGCCTGAGCGACGTGACTCCATTTTAGCATCAGAGGTGGTACGCACCCCTGCCGACTGAAACTGGTGCTCAGTTGAGGTCTGGCTTGGCCATCAAGATATTCGCGGGACTGTCCCCGGAAGAGCGCGCCCGGACCGATTTCGGCGATCGCGTCAGCGATTTCGTCGGCCGTGCCGCACTCGAACGTTCGCATCTATTCGGTCGTTTCTTTAAACGCGTTCGCGGCGGAAAATCTGTAATCCTAGCTTGCGGATCGTCAAGGCCGTCGACACCACCAATGCTAGCGTTGTGGGAGGGTGTCACTGGTGGCTAGTGCTCTCGATTGGTCGGGATGACTGATGCAAGAGCAGCTGGTACGGGCTCGACCGTCCTTGCATCACACCAAGTTGACCAGAAACGCAACGTAAGACGATGTGTTGACGGAAAATATGACTTTCTACGACCTTCCCTTTTTGGTGCGATCCTGATCGTACCCTCCGTTTTGAACGGAGTTCCAATGTCTCTGGCGATCGAAGACCGCCCGCCTGTCCGCGCAGCGCAGTACCTCCGCATGTCGACGGAGCACCAACGCTACTCACCCGACAACCAGCGCCACGCCATCGCTCAATATGCCGCTGAGCGAGGCTACGAGATCGTCAAAACGTATGTGGACTCGGGGAAGAGCGGCCTGACGTTGAAGGGGCGAGATGGGCTGAAGCAACTCCTAAGCGATGCGGTCTCGGGCGCCTCGGAGTTCAACGCGATCTTGGTTCTCGACGTCAGCCGTTGGGGGCGTTTTCAGGACACGGATCAAGGCAGCCACTACGAGTGGCTTTGCAAATCTGCCGGCGTGACCGTTCATTATGTCCAGGAGCCGTTCGAGCAGGACGGCAGCGCGACCTCTAGCATCATAAAACAGCTAAAGAGGGTTATGGCGGCCGAATACAGCCGCGAACTATCGGTGAAAGTGGCAGCAGCGCAGATGCGCTACGCCTCAATGGGGTTCCTCCAGGGCGGCATAGTACCGTACGGCGTCCGCCGCATGCTGGTGGACGAAGCCGGAAACCCCAAGGGCATTTTGGAACAGGGGGAATGGAAGCCGATGCGGTCGGACCGCATCTTGCCCGTACCTGGACCGCAGTACGAGATCGATGTCATCAATCGCATTTTCCGCCTGTATCTGCGGAAGAGAAGCTGCCAGCGCATCGCCGACACACTGAACCGCGAGGGCATCCCGGCGGTACGTGGGAGGGCCTGGACGTACGGCCTCGTCTACGGAGTGATCTACCGCGATTGGGTTCTCGGGATGGTGACCTTCAATCGCACCTCCACGCGCTTGAAGGAGCGTTGGGTCCAAAATCCGCGTGAAGAATGGGTGCAAGTCCAGGTCTTCCCGCCGTTGGTCGATCCCGAGATCGTTAAAGCGGCGCGAGCGACAAGCCCGCACGGTCAGGCAGCGATCCTTGATGACCGCAAGCTTCTCCGGGACCTTCGCCGGCTCAAGGAAAAGCACGGCAGGATCACCTACGCCCTGATCAAGAAGGAGCCGTACATGGCTCACCCGAATACCTACAAGAAGCACTTCGGCAGCCTGGATGCCGCATATCGCTTGGTGGGACTGAACCGCGAGGAATGGACACGCATCCGGCGCCCCGCGATCCACATCAAGCGGAGCACGCTCCTCGCGGGCCTGCGCCACTGCTACGAAACGAACGGTCGGATCAGCGCAAAGCTCGTCGACGCCGATCCCTGCATCCCGTCAGAACACACCTACACCAAGATATTCGGGCGCCTCTCGGACGCGTATCGGCTCGCAGGCATCCCATACACTGACCGCATCACCAGCGCCGCGAAAGGGCGAGAACGTGCCCTCGCTGAGAAGCGCGCGAATGCCAGTGTAGACAGCGACAGCTAAACGCTACTGCCGCTCCTTCCCTTCTGCGCAAAGCGGTGGAGAAGGAGCAGCCTTAGAACGACGAAAATACCCCCGGACCCCCATTGGGGAGGCTAGGTGTGTTTCCGCCATAAGAGCGGAGTTCGGCGTCCAGGCGCTGGACAGCCTGCGCGCGCCGCTGGAGACCGGCGAGGTGATGGTGGCCCGCGCCAACGCCCACATCCGCTATCCGGCCAGGGTGCAGCTGGTGGCGGCCATGAACCCCTGCCGCTGCGGCCACGGCGGCGCCGGGCGGGGCGCCTGCGGCAAGGCCCCGCGCTGCCAGCGCGACTATCAGGGCCGGGTGTCCGGGCCGCTGATGGACCGCATCGATCTCGCCGTCGACATGCCCGCCGTCACCGCGGCCGACCTGGCCCTGCCGCCGTCCAGCGAAGGCTCGGCCGAGGTCGCCGCCCGCGTGGCCGCGGCCCGCCGCCTGCAGGCCGATCGCGCCCAGGATCTCGCGCCCGGGACGCCCGAAACGCTGAACGGCCGCGCCGAGGGCGACCTGCTCGACCGCATCTGCGCCCTCGACGAGGCCGGCCGCACCCTGCTGACCCGCGCCGCCGAAGCCGGCCGCCTGTCGGCCCGCGGCTGGACCCGCACCCTGCGCCTGGCCCGCACCATCGCCGACCTCGAAGGCGCGGCCTCCGTCAGGCGCGTCCACATCGCCGAAGCCCTGGCCCACCGCCGCACGACGACGGCCGGCGAGATGGAAGGCGCCGTCTGAGATCCTCCCCCTCCGGGGGAGGCGGCCCGAAGGGCCGGAGGGGGGCCGTTTTCAGCTGCCCAGACACTGACCACGCTCCCTCAAAAGCCCTTCCCCCTCGATGGGGGAAGGGTTGGGATGGGGGTGACGCGGCGTGTCCACCTGCACGGCCCGATCAAGTCCGACCGCCGCAACCACCCCCAACCCCGGCCCTTCCCCCATCGAGGGGGAAGGGAGAAGAAGGTTCTGATGGGGATAGACGCAGCTCGATCCCCAGTGAGTGAACAAAAGAAACAAGCCAAATCAGTCGCTTGAAACTTTATCACCCAAACTTATCAGACGCGCTCGAACCGCCCCCATAATCAACTGATCCCAGCCACGGGGAGGGCTCTTGGTACCGGCCCGAGCAGCGGCTGTGATCGCATCGAGCGGGGCCG
>JASGDR010000495.1:0-16445 GCA_047607095.1 Caulobacter sp. | reverse complement strand
TAGCGCAGCACGGTTTCGCCGGCTTCGCCCGCGCGGCCGTAGAGCAGGGCGAGATCGCCGCCGTTCCAGGGCAGGTGGGTCTGGATCTCGGACGTCGAATAGACGAGCCGCTGGCCGCCCAGGTCGTAGCCCGCCATCAGCATCTTGCTGTCCTGGCCCTTGATCCGCGAGGGGACCACGTACTCGCCGTCGCGGGTCTTCAGCTTGAAGGTGAAGGCCTCGTCGCCGGTGGCGCTGCTGGGGTTGTGGACCACCACATAGAGGTGGCTGCCGGTCTCGGCGTTGACGTTGTGATAGACGCGGACCTTGTCGTTCGAGACGCTGACGGCCTCGCCCTTGTCCATGCGGGTCAGGTCCGGCACGGCGGCCAGGAACTGGCCCATCTGCTTCATGACCTTGGCCTTGTCGCGCAGGCCGCGGGCCTCGTCGATGGCCGAGCCGTAGTCGTAGGAGCTGAACACCACCGGGGCCGGCAGCCAGCCCCAGCTGGTGCCGCCATAGGTCATGTAGAAGCTCTGGATCGTCAGGCCGTTGGCGATGTTGGTTCCGTAGAACACCCGCTGATAGCCGACGCCGCGATGGATGGCGGTGCAGTCGTAGTCGCCGTTGCTACCCCAGTAGTCGAACCAGCCGCCGCCGAACTCGGCCGCGAAGCCAGGGGTGCCCGGGCTGGCCGAGGCGCCGCCCTTGGCCCCGCCGGCGCCGTAGAGGCCCCAGTCGGGCGCGACGCCGGGCGCCGACGGCGTGGAATCGACCTTGCACGAGCCGCCCGGATAGCCGTCGAAGGCGTAGAGGTCGGTCGGGCCTTCCACCGCGCCGGGCACGTTCGAGCCCTTGGGCACCCAGTAGCCGTTGCGGCCCTTGTCGTTGTGGAACAGCGGCACGGTGATGCCGTCGGCGCGGGCCTTGTCGGCCAGCCACTGCATGTAGCGCTGTTGCGGGGCGCCGACGACGTCGAGCTCGTTCTCGATCTGGTGGGCGATGACCGTGCCCTGGCCGGTGGTCAGCTGGTGGCGGGCGATGACCTTGTTGATCTGGCTCAGCCACTCGTCGGCCGCCTGGATGTACTCGGGCGCGTCGGTGCGGGCGCGAGCCTGCTGGTTGACCAGCCAGCCGGGGAAGCCGCCGCGCGTCAGCTCGGCGTTCACGTAGGGCCCGGCGCGGGTGATGACGTAGAGGCCTTCTTCCTTGGCCATGGTCAGCACGCGGTCGATGTCGCGCACGCCGCTGAAGTCGTAGACCCCTTGCTTGGGCGAGTGGTAGCCCCAGTCGATGTAGATCGCGACGGTGTTGTAGCCGCTGGCCTTCATCTTCTGGAGGATGTCGCGCCAGAGATCCGGGCTGGGCACGCGGAAGGGGTGGAACTCGCCGCCCCAGGAGTAGATGCGGTTCCCGTCCACCTTCAGGGAGTACTTGTCCCAGGTGATCTTGTGGGCCTGCGCGGGCTTCTCCGCGACCGCCTGGTCGCCGCCTTCCTTCAGCACGGTGAAGTGGCGGACCGTGCCGGAAAGCTCGGGCAGCTCCTTCTTGGGCGTCCAGGTGCGGAAGCCGTCGCTGCTGTCGGAGTACCAGTAGCGCTTGGCCATGTACTCGTCGAAATAGATGCGCCAGGCGCCTTCGGGCGTGCGCGTGAGGGCCGGGCCCTCGAGGAACTTGCCCCAGCCGGCCCAGTCGCCGCCGCCCTTGACCTGCCAGGGACCGTCCAGCGACGGGGCGGTCAGCAGCTCGATGTACTTGGTGGTCTCGTTCTTGGCGAAGGCCTGGTACTGCGAGCCTTCGCGCACGACGAAGGCGTCGATGTAGTTGGGGCCCATGCCCGACAGCGGGCGCGGCGCGCTCCAGCTGGCGAGCTCAGAGTCCTGGGCCGTGATCCGATAAGGCTGAAATTGCCCGGCGATGCCGGTGGTCGAGACCGACAGGATCAGGTGCTCGGAGCCGTCGGCGTCGACGAACCACTCC
This sequence comes from Caulobacter sp., assembly GCA_047607095.1. Classification (GTDB taxonomy): domain Bacteria; phylum Pseudomonadota; class Alphaproteobacteria; order Caulobacterales; family Caulobacteraceae; genus Caulobacter. The sequence goes on along the minus strand of JASGDR010000495.1, from coordinate 14,486 downwards.
GGCGCCCAGGTGTTGGTCGAGCCGGGGACGTCGATCGTGACGTCGCGCAGGAAGGTCCAGTCGACCAGGTCCTTGCTGCGGGCGAGGCCGATGGTGTTTCCGGTCCAGCCGGTGGTGTAGGCGACGTAGTAGTAGCCGTCCTTGCGCTTGAGCACGCTGGGGTCGCGGATCAGACCCTTGGGCGGGGTGTAGGCCAGGGGCTTCTGCAGGGTGAAGCGCGAGCCGTCCGCCGAGTCGTAGACGCTCATGTTCGACTGGCTGGCGTTGGTGAACGCCGTCATGACGTAGCGCGTCGGTTCAGCGAGCGCGGTGGTCGCGAGCAGGGCGGCGGCGAGGCCGAAGAGGGCGGGTCGCTTCACGGTGCTCAGCCCTCGAAGAAGAAGACGGGCTTCAGCGGCCACTCGACGGGCTTGTTGTCGGGGTGGACCTCCATCAGGTCGGCCATGAAGTCCCACCAGCGCTTCATCACCGGCTGCAGGGGCAGGGCGTCCTTGGCGTTGTCCGGCTTCAGGCGCAGCACGGCGAACAGGCTCATGGTCTCTTCGTCGAGGAAGATCGAATAGTCGTAGATGCCGGCCTCGCGCAGGGCCTGGGCCAGGTCCGGCCACAGCTCGTCGTGGCGGCGCTCGTACTCGGCGGCGACGCCGGCCTTCAGCTGCATGCGGAAGGCGATCGGGCGACCTTCGATCGTGCTGCTCATGGGGTGTCCTCCGGGCGTCTTTTCTTGGTTGTCAGGCGATGCGGTAGACGTCGGCGGCCGTGCCGGCGAACAGGCGCTCGCGCTCGGCGTCGCCGAAGTCGGCCGTGATGGCGTCGTAGGCCGAATAGAAGGCGTCGAAGCTTCCGTGCACCTTCTCTACGGGGAAGTTGCTGGCGAACATCGACCGCTCCACGCCGAACGTGTCGATCACGTGGAGGACGAACGGGCGCAGGCTTTCCACCGTCCAGGACCGGTCGACCATGGCCAGGCCCGAGATCTTGCAGGTGACGTTGGGGCGCTTGGCCAGCTCGGCGAGGCCGGCGCGCCAGAGGGCCAGGCCCGCCTCGTCGCGGTCGGTCGGCATGCCGGCGTGGTTGACGATCAGCGGGATGTCGGGATGGGCGTCGGCCAGCTTGGCGGCGGTCGCCATCTGCGAGGGATAGAGCTGCAGGTCGAACGACAGGCCGTGGTCGGCCAGCAGGGCGAAGCCCCGGCGCCACTGGTCGTTCAGCAGCAGGTCGGCCGGACCGTAGGTCTTGGCCGGGTCATCGTGGAAATTGACGATCTGGCGGACGCCGCGGACGCGCGGTCGCTCGGCGTGGGCTTCGAGCAGGAACTCGACGTGCGGGTCGTCCAGGTTGGCGCCGGCCACGATCGCGCCGATCGTCGCCCCGGCGTCGGCCAGGCCTTCCAGCCAGTCGGTCTCGGAGAGCTGCTTGTCGGTCGGCAGGCCGCACTCGACGTGAACCAGGCTGCGGACGCGCCAGGGCAGGGCGTCGGCGGCGTAGTCGGCGGGCAGGTAGTTCTTCCCGGCGATCAGGGTCATGTCGCCGGCCGGATTGTTGGGCAGCGGGTCGTCCTGCAGCCACGAATAGTAGTGCTTGTCGAGGTCCCACAGGTGCATGTGGGCGTCGATGATCGGACCCGCGTACGCCATGCCTGTCCCCTTGGGCTCGTGGCCTTTGAGCCGGCCCGCCCCGAAGGACGAGCCGGCCCGAACTCAAACTAGAAGGTCGTCCGGCCGCCGGACGTGTCGAAGGTGGCGGCGGTGGTGAAGCTGCACTCTTCGCTGGCCATGAAGCAGACCATGGCGGCGCTTTCCTCGACTTCGCCGAGACGGCCCATCGGGATCTTGCTGCGCATGTACTCGACCTGGCTGGCGGGCAGCTGCTCGAGGATCGGGCTTTCGAAGGTGGCGGGGGTCAGGGCGTTGGCGATCACGCCCTTGCCGGCCAGTTCCTTGCCCAGCGACTTGGTCAGGCCGATGACGCCGGCCTTCGACGCCGAATAGGCGCTGGCGTTGGGATTGCCTTCCTTGCCGGCCACCGAGGCGACGTTGACGATGCGGCCGTAGCCGGCCGCCAGCATGTGCGGCACCACCGAACGGCAGCAGTAGAAGAGGCCGTTCAGGTTGATGTCGATGACGCGCTTCCAGCTGTCGAGCGGGAACTCGTGCACCGGGACGGTGGCGCCGGTGATGCCGGCCGAGTTGACCAGCACGTCGATCTTGCCCAGCGCCTCGACGCTGGCGGCCGTCGCGGCGGAGACCTGGGCCTCGTCGGAGACGTCGAGAGCGACGGTGAAGGCCGCGCCGACTTCCTTGGCGGCGGCTTCGAGAGCGTCGGCGTTCAGGTCCCACAGGGCGACCTTGGCGCCTTCGGCGACCATGCGGCGGGCGGTTTCCTTGCCCAGGCCCGAGGCGCCGCCGGTGATGACGGCGGCGCGGCCGGCGAAACGGTTGGCGTAGACGGTCACGAGACGCCTTCCTTGGTCCAGGCGATGACTTCCTGGCGCTGCGTGCCGAGCTTCTCGATGCCCAGCGTCATGACGTCGCCGGCCTTCAGGAAGATCTTTTCCGGCTTCTGGCCCTCGCCCACGCCCGGAGGCGTGCCGGTGGTCAGGATGTCGCCCGGCTCCAGGGTGACGAAGCGGCTCATGTAGGCGATCAGCTCGGCGACGCCGAAGATCATCGTCTTGCTGTTGCCGGTCTGCATGCGCTTGCCGTTGAGGTCGAGCCACATGTCGAGGTTCTGGCAGTCGCCGACTTCATCGGCGGTGACGACCCACGGGCCGACCGGACCGAAGGTGTCGCAGCCTTTGCCCTTGTCCCACTGCGAGCCCAGCTCCTTCTGGAAGGCGCGCTCGGAGACGTCGTTCACCAGCACGTAGCCGGCGACGTAGTCCAGGGCCTCGGCCTGCTCGACATAGCGGGCGCGCTTGCCGATCACGACGCCCAGCTCGACTTCCCAGTCGCCCTTCTCGGCGCCCTTGGGCAGCATGACCTGGTCGTTCGGGCCGTTCAGGCACGAGATCGCCTTGGTGAAGAAGATCGGCTCGGGCGGGGGCTCGAGGCCGGCTTCCTTGGCGTGGTCGGCGAAGTTCAGGCCGATGGCCAGGAACTTGCCGACATTGCCGATCGGCACGCCGTAGCGCGGCGAGCCCTCGACCACCGGCAGGGTGGCCGGGTCGATGGCGGCGATCTTCGCCAGGCCTTCGGGCGTCAGCTCGGCGCCGGTGATGTCGGACACGTGGCCCGAGAGGTCGCGGATCTTGCCTTCGGCGTCGAGCAGGCCGGGCTTTTCGGCGCCCCGCGGGCCGTAACGCAGCAGTTTCATGGTCTTCTGGCTCTAGGGGAATATGAAGGGGGGAAGGGGGCTTACCGCGGGTAGGGGCGGTGCAGCCCCACTTCGCGGTTCAGTTCGACGCCGAAGCCGGGCGCGTCGCCGAGCTTGAGCTTGCCGTTGACCGGCACGGGTTCGCCGATCAGCTGCGGATGGAACATCGGCACGACCTCGTCGGCCTTGGGCGCCATCATCAGGAACTCGGCGAACGGGCTGTTATGGCGCGTGATGACGAAGTGGTAGCTGTACACCGACGAGCCGTGCGGGATCATCATCACGCCCTTGCTGTCGGCCAGGTTGGCGATCTTGATCAGCTCGGTGACGCCGCCGCACCAGCCCACGTCCGGCTGGATGATGTCGCAGCATTCCATCTCCAGCAGCATCCGGAAGCCCCAGCGGGTGGCTTCGTGCTCGCCGGTGGTGACCAGCATGCCGGGAGGGGCGTTCTTCTTGAGGTCGCGATAGCCCCAGTAGTCGTCTGGGCTCAGCGCCTCCTCGATCCACTTCAGGCCGTACTCGTGGGCCTTGTGGGCCAGCTTGGTGGCGTAGTTGAGGTCCAGCGACATCCAGCAGTCGAACATCAGCCAGAAGTCCTCGCCCACGCGGTTGCGCATGGTTTCGAGCTCTTCGAGGTTCTTGCGCAGGCCTTCCTCACCTTCGGCCGGGCCGTGGTGCAGGGGCATCTTGCCGCCGATGAAGCCCATCTCCTTGGCCAGGTCCGGGCGGGCGCCGGTGGCGTAGAAGGTCAGCTCGTCGCGGACCTTGCCGCCGAGCAGGGCGTAGACCGGCTCCTGGCGCAGCTTGCCGATCAGGTCGTAGAGCGCCAGGTCGACGCCCGAGATGGCGTTCACGACCAGGCCCTTGCGGCCGTAGTACTGGGTGGAGAAGTACATCTGGTCCCAGATCTTCTCGACCTCGGTCGGGTCGCGGCCTTCCAGGAAGCGGGCCAGGTGCTTTTCGACGATGTAGGCGGCCGGTTCGCCGCCGGTGGTCACCGCGAAGCCGATCGTGCCGTCGACGGCCTCGATCTCGACGACCAGCGTGCCCAGCACGTTGATGCCGAAGCTCTGGCGGCTCTGGCGGTATTCCGGATAGCGCGACATCGGGGTGGCGATGTGATCGTCGATCCAGTGGCCTTCGCCCTGGTCGTGATAATCGGCGCCGCCGCCGCGGACCACGAAGGCCCGGACATGCTTGATCAAGGGAAGCGGCATCTTCGTGCTCCAACCAACGCCCGGTCGCTCGACCGGATCAACCCCAAACCGGGGGGAGGGCGCGCCAGCGGGGCCGCCGAACGACGCGAACGCATGTTCGCGCTACCTCCCCAGAACATCGTATGACACGCTCGCCGCGGTAGATCCGTGACCCGAAGAGTCGCGAAGCGAGCCCTTGTCTTGCGTTCCATATTATGAGAGGTAGTGCTACAAAATGAAACCCAGCACGTCAAGGGGAGCGGAACCAGTGGCTGACGACGAAGGCGCGGCGACCAAGAGCCCAAGCGGCAGCCAGACGCTGTTTCGCGGCCTGGACGTGCTCGACGTGGTGGCCGACGCCGGCGCCATCGGCCTGCCGGCCCTGGCGGCCCGACTCGGCCTGACCCGCAGCACCACGCACCGCCTGGCCACCGCGCTGGTCGAGCGGCGCATGCTCACTCAAACCCCGCGCGAAGGCTATAGCCTGGGCTCCAAGCTGCTCGAGCTGGGCTATCTGGCCAGCCAGCAGATGGACCTGCCGCGCGTGGCGCGCCCGCACCTGGAAAAGCTGTGGGAAGAGCTGGAGGACACCGTCCACCTGGGCGTGCTGGACGACGACCGGGCGCTCTATCTCGACAAGCTGACCGGCCGCCGCCGCATCAACATCAGCTCGCGCGTGGGCGATCGCCAGCCGATCCGCTCGACGGGCCTGGGCAAGGCCCTGGTGCTGGACGACGACGAGAGCCGCTGGCGCACGCTCTATCGCAAGGAAGGCCCGGCCGCCGCCGGCGCGCCCAACGAAGAGCAGTGGATCGCCTGGATGCGCGACTACTCGCAGCGCGGCATCGCCTTCGACCTTGAAGAGAATGAAGACCGCATCCGCTGCGTGGCCGCGCCCGTGCGCGGGGCGGGCGGTCAGATCGTCGCCGCGATCAGCGTCTCGGGCGCTGCTCAGTACATGGACGACGAACGGATGAGCGGGCTGGTGGACGACGTCCGCCTGGCCGCCGACGCGATCAGCCGCGATCTCGGCTGGAACGGTAAGCGGGGTTCGGGCGCCAAGACCTGACGCCTCCCGCGCGTATGTATGACGGAGGAACTATGCTTCTGAAGGACAAGGTGGTGCTGGTGACCGGCGCCTCGGGCGGTATCGGCAAGGCGGCCGCCATCGGCGCCGCCCGGCACGGCGCGGACGTGGCGATCAACTACCACTCCGACGAGGCCGGCGCCGCCGACGCCGTGGCGCAGATCGAGGCCCTGGGCCGCCGCGCCATCGCCGTGAAGGGCGACGTCGCGCAGGTCGAAACCGCCCAGGCCTTCGTCGACGCCGCCGTCGCGGCCTTCGGCAAGGTCGACGTCTTCGTCAACAACGCCGGCATCTGCCCGTTCCACGCCTTCCTCGACATGCCGCCCGAAGTGATGGAGCGGACGATGAAGGTGAACCTGTTCGGCGCCTATTACATGGTGCAGGCGGCGGCCAACCAGATGGTCAAGCAGGGCCACGGCGGCTCGATCATCGCCGTCTCCTCGATCAGCGCCCTGGTCGGCGGCGGCATGCAGACGCACTACACCCCGACCAAGGCCGGCGTGCACAGCCTCATGCAGTCGACCGCCATCGCGCTCGGCAAGCACGGCATCCGCTGCAACTCGGTGCTGCCGGGCACGATCGAGACCGCGATCAACAAGGAAGACCTCGCCGACGTCGCCAAGCGCGAATACATGAGCGGCCGCATCCCGCTGGGCCGCCTGGGCGAGCCCGACGACTTGGCCGGGCCGATCGTGTTCCTGGCCTCGGACCTGGCCAACTACGTGACCGGCGCGGCCCTGCTGGTCGACGGCGGCGCGTTCGTGAACCTGCAGTAGGCCGGACGCTGCTCCATGATCGTCTCGTCGACCACCGACTTCCGTGAGGCTGCGCGGCGCAAGCTGCCGCGCTTCCTCTTCGACTACATCGACGGCGGCGCCTACGCCGAGCGGACCCTGGCCCGCAACGTCTCGGACCTGGCCGATCTGGCCCTGCGCCAGCGGGTGCTCAAGGACGTGTCCAGGGTCTCGACGGCGACCAGCCTGTTCGGCGTGGAGCAGTCCATGCCGGTGGTGCTGGCCCCGGTCGGCCTGACGGGCATGTACGCCCGGCGGGGCGAGTGCCAGGCGGTGCGCGCGGCTTCGGCCAAGGGCGTGCCGCTGTGCCTGTCGACGGTGTCGGTGTGCGACGTGGACGAGGTGGCGGCCGCCTCGAGCCGGCCGCTGTGGTTCCAGCTCTACGTGCTGCGCGACCGGGCCTTCATGCGCGACCTCCTGGCGCGGGCCGAGGCGGCGGGGGCGACGACGCTCGTCTTCACCGTCGACATGCCCGTGCCGGGGGCCCGCTACCGCGACGCCCATTCGGGCATGAGCGGACCCAACGCGGCGGCGCGCCGGATGCTGCAGGCCGTCGGCCGGCCGCAATGGGCGTGGGACGTCGGCGTCATGGGCCGTCCCCACACCCTGGGCAACGTGGCCCCGGTGCTGAAGGGCAATACGGGCCTGGAGGACTTCATGGGCTGGCTGGGGGCGAACTTCGATCCCTCGATCCAGTGGAAGGACCTGGAATGGATCCGGCAGTCCTGGAAGGGGCCGCTGGTCATCAAGGGCGTGCTCGATCCCGAGGACGCCAAGGCCGCCGCCGACATCGGGGCCGACGGGGTGGTGGTGTCCAACCACGGCGGCCGTCAGCTGGACGGGGTGCTGTCCTCGGCCAAGGCGCTGCCGGCGATCGCCGAGGCGGTCGGCGACAAGCTGACCGTTCTGGCCGACGGCGGGGTGCGCTCGGGCCTCGACGTGGTGCGGATGCTGGCCCTGGGCGCCAAGGGCGTGCTGCTGGGCCGGGCCGCCGTCTACGCCCTGGCCGCGCGCGGCCAGGCGGGGGTGACCCAGCTGCTGGACCTGATGGAAAAAGAGATGCGGGTGGCCATGGCGCTGACCGGCGTCAATTCCGTCTCCGAGATCGACCGTTCAATCCTGGCGGAGACCCGCTGATGAAGATCGCCGCCGCCCTCGCTCTGGCCTTGGTCATGGGGGCGGCGCCGGCCGCCCTGGCCGATCCCAACCGCCCCAGCCGCATCGTCATCGCCAGCGACTCCACCGCCGCCAACTACAACGCCGGCAGCTTCCCGCAGATGGGCTGGGGCATGGTGCTGAAGTGCTCGCTGAAGCCGGAGGCGGAGATCGTCAACCTGGCCCGCGGCGGCCGCTCGACCAAGACCTTCCAGGAGGAGGGGCTGTGGGCGGTGCTGATGGCGCAGCTGAAGAAGGACGACACCGTCCTGATCCAGTTCGGCCACAACGACGCCGACACCAAGAAGATCGTCCGCTTCACCGATCCGAACGGGGCCTACGCCGACAACCTGCGCCGGTTCGTGGCCGACGTGCGCACGGCCGGGGCCAAGCCGGTGCTGATCACCCCGATCGCCAAGCTGATCTTCAAGGACGGAAAGATCCAGGACACCCACGGTCCCTATTCGGCGACCGTGCGGCGGGTGGCGGCCGAGACCGGGACCCCGCTGATCGACCTGGACAAGCAGAGCCAGGCCGTCCTGCAGAAGATGGGCGAGGCCGAGGGCGCCAAGCTGTTCATGATCTATTCGGCGGACGACAAGATCGCCAGCCACCCCGAAGGGATCAACGACACCACCCACCCCAACGAGCGGGGCGCGCGCATGGCGGCCGGCATCGTGGCCAAGGGGCTGAAGGGGGCGAAGGTTCCGGCGTCCAAGCTGGTCCTGCCGGGCGTCGCCGACGCCTCGGCGCGCGGCGAGCCCAGCTGCGCGGGGCGGCCGTAGGTCCCGAAAAGACAAAAAGAAAGGAGCGCTGGCCGAGCCGGCGCTCCTGCGACCTCAGGGGGAACGAGGTCAGGCAGAACGGGGAAGGATCGAACTCGATCCGTCGATCAATTCTCACAATATGGACAATTGATCGATATATTGAGAATATCATCGAAGTGGCGGACGTCAACCGCCGTTCCGTGGGGAAACGCCGTGAAACGACTTCTTCTGTCCGCCGCCCTGGTCCTGGCCCTGGCGCCGAGCGCGCCGCTGCTGGCCGCGCCCAAGGCTTCTCCGGCCGCCGCCGTCGCGCCGGCCTGGCGCAGCGCCTGGGGCAACGCGCCGATCGCGCCGCAGGCCGTGGCCCGTCCGGGCGAGGCGAGGGCCTTCACCGACGTCACGGTGCGCCAGGTGGTTCGCCTGAACGCCGGCGGCGACGCCCTGCGCCTGCGGCTGTCCAACGAGCTGAACGAGCGTCCGCTGGCCGTGGGCGCGATCACGGTCGCGCCGGCCGACGCCGACGGGAAGATCCTGGGCGCGCCGATCCCGGTGACGGTGGGCGGCAGGAGCGAGTTCACGATCGCGCCGGGCGCGCCGCTGCTGAGCGATCCCATCGCCCTGCCGGTCAAGGCCATGGACCGGGTGTCGGTGGCGATCTTCTATGTCGGGACCCAGGCCCCGGCCGGGCACCGCGTGCGGCTGTTCGTGGCCCCGCCCGGCAACCACGTCGCCAAGAGCCAGATCCCCGGCGAGGAGGCCCTGAAGGGGCCGGGCCTGGTCAGCGGCGTCGAGGTGCGCGGGCCGGGCGAAGCGCCGGTGCTGGTGGCCATCGGCGACTCCATCACCGAAGGCTCCGGCTCGACCCCCAACGCCGACAAGGGTTATCCCGAGCAGCTGGCCGCGCGCCTCTCGGCCCGGGGACAGGGCTGGAGCGTGGTCAATATGGGCGTCGGCGGCGGGCGGCTGCTGCGCGAGGTCTCCGGGCCCAGCGCCCTGTCGCGCTTCGACCGCGACGTGCTGAGCGTGGCGGGGGTCAAGGCCGTGCTGCTGCTGGAGGGGATCAACGACATCGGCCGCCCGGCTCAGCCGGGCTTCGCCGCCGACGCCGTCACGCCCGAAGACCTGATCGCCGGCTATCGCCAGCTGATCGCCCGGGCCCATGCGCGCGGCGTGAAGATCTACGGCGGCGTGATCCCGCCGTTCGAGGGCGCGGCCTATTATCACGAGAAGGGCGAGGCCACGCGGCAGGCCGTCAACGCCTGGATCCGCGCCAGCGGCGAGTTCGACGGGATCGTCGACTTCGACGCCGTGCTGCGTGATCCGGCCAGGCCGAGCCAGCTGCGCGCCGAGACCCACGGCGGCGACCATCTGCACCCGAACGACGCAGGCTACGCCCTGATGGCCGAAGCCATCGACAAGGCGCTGTTCGCGAGCAAGTAGGCGGCGGGCGCCGGCTTGTCGCGATGGTGGAAAGCGGGCTAGCTCCTCGCAGTATCCGTGTGAGGGGGCTTTACCGATGAAGACCATCAAGTCGCTGCTGGCCGGCGCGCTCATCCTGGCGGCGCCGACCCTGGCCTACGCCGCCGACGGCGGTTCGAAGAAGACGACGGCGGTGTTCATCGCGCTGTTCGCGGTGTTCTGCGGCGTGGGCACGGTGTTCCTGGCCGTGGCGGCCGGCAAGGCGAAGAAGAAGTAGCCGCGTTTCGACGCTCGCGTCGCTCCCGACGGAAGCGGCGCGATTGCACCTGTCGCAATCCTGGGTAAGGTCGCTGCCAAACGACTGTTTGGGGTGATGCATGGCGACGCAAGGTTTGGGGCGGCGTTTCGGGTTGGCGACGGCCCTGGCCCTCTCTCTGGCCGTTGGGGGGGCGATGGGCGCATCGCCCGTCCTGGCCGCTCCGAAATCGCTGTCGACCGCCGCGCCGCAGAGCGTGGGCGTCTCGGCCGAGCGGCTGAAGAGCCTGGACGCCCTGATGAAGAGCCTGGTCGCCGACGGCCACCTGCCGGGCGCCAGCACCATGCTCATCCGCCACGGCAAGGTGGTCAGCTTCGAGACCTACGGCGTCCAGGCCTATGACGGCCCGCCGGTGACCAAGGACACCATCTTCCGCATCTATTCCCAGACCAAGCCGGTCACGGGCGTGGCGATGATGATCCTGTTCGAGGAGGGCAAGTGGCGCCTCGACGACCCGGTGACCAAGTACATCCCCGAGTTCGCCAACCTGCGGGTCTACAAGGGCGTCAACGCCGACGGCTCGTTCGTCACCGAGCCGTCCGACCGGCCGCCGACCATGCGCGAGATCATGAGCCACACGGCCGGCTTCGCCTACGGCCTGAGCCCCGACAACCCGGTCGACAAGGCCTACGCCTCGACCGGCGTGCTGGGCGCCAAGAGCGGGCAGGAGTTCGTCGAGAAGGTCGCCGCGCTGCCGCTCTACGGCCCGCCGGGCAAGCAGTGGAAGTACAGCGTCGCCGTGGATATCCAGGGCTTCCTGGTTCAGAAGCTGTCGGGCCAGAGCCTGCCCGAGTTCATGCAGAAGCGCATCTTCGACCCGCTGAAGATGAAGGACACCGGCTTTTCGCTGCCGCCGGAGAAGTCCTACCGCCTGGCCGACCTCTACATGTGGAGCGGCAAGGAGAAGAAGATCGTCCCGGCCGAGGGCTTCATGGTGCTGGACGTCACCAAGCCGCCGGTCGTGGCCTCGGGCGGCGGCGGCCTCGTCTCGACCAGCGGCGATTACGCCCGCTTCGCCCAGATGCTGCTGAACGGCGGCGAGCTGGACGGCGTGCGGATCCTGTCGCCCGCCACGGTGAAGCTGATGGCCTCCGACCACCTTCCCGACGCGATCCTGGACGATCCGAAGGCCACGTTCTCCAAGGCCACGGGCAAGGGTTTCGGCCTGGACTTCATGGTCGTCACCGATCCGGCCCGGGCCGGCACGCTGGCGGGGAAGGGGACCTATAGCTGGGGCGGGGCGGCCGGCACCTGGTTCTGGATCGACCCGGCCAACGATCTGATCTTCCTGGGCATGATCCACGTGCTGGGCAAGGACGGCGATCCGGCCCTGCGCAATCTCGACGAACGCACGGCCACGCTGGTCTACCAGGCGCTGACCAACCCCGAAAAATAGATCCCGAAACAAGGTCCGCACAGACAGGGCCGGAGGAAACACGGATGCTGGAAATGTTCTCCCTCGAGGGCCGGGTGGCGCTCGTCACCGGCGGTTCGCGCGGCATCGGCCGGATGATCGCCGAGGGCTTCCTGCGCTACGGCGCGGCGAGGGTCTACATCACCGCCCGCAAGGCCGCGGCCTGCGACGCGGCCGCCGAGGAGCTGTCGGAATTCGGCGAGTGCGTCTCGCTGCCGGGCGACATCTCGACCCTGGAGGGCGTGCAGGGGCTGGCCGCGCGGATCATCGAGCGGGAGAAGACGCTCGACGTTCTCGTGAACAACGCGGGGGCGGCCTGGGGCGCGGGCTTCGACGAATTCCCCGAGGCCGGCTGGGACAAGACCGTCGACCTGAACATGAAGACCCCGTTCTTCCTGACCCAGGCCCTGATCGGCCCGCTGCGCGAAGCGGCCAAGAGCCGGGTGGCCAAGGTAATCAACATCGCCTCGATCGACGGCCTGTCGGTGACCAAGGAAGAGACCTATCCCTACGGCGCCAGCAAGGCCGGCCTGATCCACATGACCAAGCGCATGGCCCTGCGCCTGGCGGCCGACAACATCGCCGTCTCGGCCATCGCGCCCGGCGCTTTTCCCAGCGACATGAACCGCGTCGCTCGCGACCACGCCGACGCCGTGGCCAAGCACATCCCCGCCGGCCGCATCGGCGAGCCCGAGGACATGGCGGGGGCCGCGATCTACCTGGCCTCGCGGGCGGGCGACTACGTGGTCGGGGCGACCCTGGCGGTCGACGGCGGGGTGGCCTGGTCGCGGTAGGGAGGCGTTGCCCGCGCGCGAGACTTCGCCCATGGTGCAGCTTTCGGGCGAGCGTGCGGGGGCTTGGCATGCGTGTTGGTTTGACTCTGGTCCTGGTCGGCGGGCTGCTGGCGGCCTGTTCGCCGTCTCCGTCTTCCAAGAGCGGTTCGGGAACCGGGCGCTATGCCGGGATCGGCGTGTTCGACACCGGCCGTCTGTGGGCGCAGATGGTGCGCGAGAACGCGCCGAGCGAGCCGGAGAAGGCCCGCATCGACGACGATGAGCACGTCATCGTCGTCGTGGATACGCACACCGGCGAGGTGCGCCAGTGCGGCGACCTCAGCGGCTACTGCATCTCGATGAACCCGTGGAACGGCGCCAAGCCGCCGGCGCCGGTCAAGCTGGCCAAGCATGCCGTCGATCTGGACGCCGAGGCTCAAGCCAAGGCCGGGGCGAAATAGCGGCCTAGCTTCAGTCGGCCAGGTATTCGAACTCCACCAGATAGACCGTCTCGCCGGCGCCGTGTTTGGCGACCTTCAGCAGGTCCACTACGCCCAGGAAGCCCGAGCGGCGCGCCAGGTCCGGCGTGATGTCGGCCAGGGCGAGTTCGCGAAGGGCGGTGACGTGGATCGCGCCGGCGCCAAGCCGGTAGCGGCCGCCGACCTTGACGCGAGGCTTTCGCCAGATGCGGACGCTGCAGGTGACCTCGCCGCGCATGACGGGATCCCGCAGCCGTTTGGTGAACATCATCCGGAAGAACCGGGCTTACGGCTTGCCGGCCGCCGGCAGTTCGGTCAGCGGGATGGCGTCCGACAGCTCGACCTCGCGGACGGCCGGGGCGGGGGCCGTCTTGGGCGGGCGGGCGCCGCGTTCGCGGGCCGACATCAGGGACCAGCCGCCGGGCTTGAGGATCTCCAGCGGTGAGAAGCGGGCCTTGTAGGCCATCTTCTCCGAGCCCGGCACCCAGTAGCCCAGATAGACGTAGGGCAGGCCGGTCAGGCGGGCCTGGACGATGTGGTCGAGGATGATGAACGACCCGAGGCTCCGGCGTTCCTCGGTCGGGTCGTAGAAGCTGTAGACCAGCGACAGGCCGTCGGCGAGCACGTCGACCAGCACGCAGGCGACCAGTTCGCCGGGGCCGCGATCGACGGACGGGCGGCGGTATTCGATCAGGTGCGTGCGGACAGCGGTGTCTTCGACCATGGCGACATAGTCGGGCCAGGTCATCTCGGCCATGCCGCCGTCGGCGTGGCGGGCGGTGAGGTAGCGGCGCAGCAGCTCGAACTGCTCCAGCGTGGCCTCGGCCTCGACCAGGCAGCGCACGAGGTCGCCGTTGCGGTTCAGGGCGCGGCGCTCGGAGCGCGAGAACGCGTAGTCGGCGGCCGGAGCGCGGGCCGACTGGCAGGCGCGGCAGGTTTCGCAGGCGGGGCGGTAGGCGATGTTCTGGGAACGGCGGAAGCCGACCTGGGTCAGGCTGTCGTTGACGCCGGGGCCGTCGGACAGCGGCAGGTGGGTGAACACCTTCCGTTCCTGGCGGCCGGGCAGGTACGGGCAAGGGGTCGGCGCCGTCAGGAAGAACCGAAGCTGTCGCGTCGGAAAATGCTGCGTCACGTGGTCCCTGTCCCCTTACTCCCGGCTAGGCCCCCGCCCATGCCTCGTTGAGGGGATTAGGCGGCATGCCGAGCCGTTGTGCAAGCAGGACAAGCGCCCGGCGCGGCATCCGGTCACAGGTTGTCGGGCAGAACGGGCTTTTCGCGCAACAGGACGATGGAGATGCGGCGGTTGCCGGCCAGGGTGGGGTCGTCGGCGTAGAGCGGTTCGGAATTGGCCTTGCCGGAGACCTGGTAGATGCGGTCGTCGTCGACGCCGGCTCCGCGCAGGATCTGGCGCGAGGCGTCGGCGCGCTGAGCCGACAGGGCCCAGTCGCTGTCGGCCTTGCGGCCGCGGGCGTCGGCGCTGGTGTGGCCCGAAACGGTGATGCGGTTGGGCAGCTGGTTGATGACCTTGGCCACGGCGCGCAGCAGCAGGCGGGCCCGGTCGTTGGGCTCCCTGCTGTTTTCCTTGAACATCGAGCGGCCTTCCTGGTCGACCAGCTGGATGCGCAGGCCTTCCGGGGTCTGGTCGATGAGGATCTGCTTCGACAGTTCGGCCAGTTCCGGCATGTCCTGCAGCGACTGGCGCAGCGACTGGGCGGCCGAGGCGAAGCTGTCCTGCTCCTTCTTGGCCAGGGCGTCGCGCAGGGCCTGC
>JASGDR010000494.1:0-9188 GCA_047607095.1 Caulobacter sp. | reverse complement strand
GTCCAGGCCCAGCTGGGCCAGTCCCTCGCACAGCGACAGGCGTTCCTCCGCGTCGACCACGGCGCCCACGTCGATCACCATCACTCCGCCCGGGCGCAGCAGTCCCAGGGTCGAGGCCGCGGTCGCGCGCATGTCGTCGGCCGTGGGGCAGCCCACGACCAGCAGCACGTCGCTGCGCTCGTCGGCGGCCGCGCAGGTGGCCCGGCGGGCGACTTCGACGCGCTGGTAGCCCCTGCGCCACAGCTGGCCCATGGCCTCGGCGGCGGCCGGTCCGGTGACGGCCACGAAGCACAGCGGGGTGGCCTGGGCGAGCTCGAGCATGCGGTCGAGCGTCGGATCGATCCCCTCGGTCGGGACGCCCAGCAGGAACTGCGCGGCTTGACGAAGCGGATGGAGAGACATGGTGAACACCTTGTTAGGGAACGCAGCTTAAGTGCGCCAACCCCGCTGTTCTGCCGCCGCGCCGCGTCAGGGCGCTATTCGTAAACCCGCCGCCGGCGTAAGGGCGGCATAAAGGAGCCGAACCTATGAGCTCGACCCTGGAAGGCAGCGTCGCCACGCCGCCTCGCTGGCACGAAATCGCCATGCGCACCATCGAGGCCGGTTTCAACATGTCGTCCGAGGCGCGCATCGGCGAAATGCTTCGCATGCTGGCCGTCGGCCGCAAGGCGCTGCTCGAGATGGGCACCGGCACCGGCCTGGCGACGGCCTGGCTGCTGGACGGCATGGACGAGGACGCGCGCCTGGCCACCGTCGACAACGATCCCGAGGTGCAGGCCGTGGCCCGCGAGGTGCTGGGCGAGGACCCGCGCGTCGACTTCGTGACCGAGGACGGCGCGGCCTATCTGGCGGGCCAGAACGACGGCGGCTTCGACCTGATCTTCGCCGACGCCGTTCCGGGCAAGTACGAAGCCCTCGAAGACGCCCTGCGCCTGCTGCAGGTCGGCGGGATCTACGTGGTCGACGACATGTCGCCCCAGCCGAACTGGCCCGAGGGCCATCAGGCGCGGGTCGACGACCTGGTGCTGCGCCTGGCCAGCGATCCGCGGCTGGCCATCGTCGGCATGGACTGGGCCTCGGGCGTTCTGGTGGCGGCGAAGAGAGCGGCATGATCTGGATCCCCATCACCATCGGCGCGGCCGCCCTGCAGGTCGCCCGCAACGCCGCGCAGCGATCGGTGATGGGCGGGGCCGGCCCCTGGGGCGCGACCCTCGTGCGGTTCCTGTTCGGCCTGCCGTTCGCGATCGTCTTCGCCGCGATCGCCTTCCTGGTCACCAAGGATCCTCAGGCGCATCTGACGACGCGCTTCTGGCTGGGCGCCTTCGCGGGCGCGGGCCTCCAGATGGCGGCGACGGCCGCGCTGCTGGTCGCCATGCAGCGCTCGTCGTTCGCCCTGGGCACGGCCATGCAGCAGAGCGGCCTGCCGTTCGCCCTGATCTGGGGCGCGGTGCTGTTCGGCGACCGCATCAGCGGCATGCAGTGGGCCGGCGGCCTGGTGGCCACGGCCGGTCTCGCCGCGCTTTCCTGGCCGCGCGGGCCGGTGACGATGAAGCGCGGCGCGGCCCTGGCGGGACTGGGCGCCGGCGCGATGTTCTCGCTCAGCGCCAACTGCTTCCGGCAGGCCTCGCTGACCTTCGATCCCGCCCACCTGGCCTATTCGGCCTTCGTGACGGTGATGGTGGTGCAGGCCATCCAGTCGGTGGCCCTGACGAGCATCCTGATGGTGCGAAACCCCGACGCCGTGGTCGCCGTGCTGGCCGCCTGGCGCAAGTCGCTGGGCGCGGGCTTCTGCGGCGCCGCGGCTTCCGGCCTGTGGTTCACGGCGATGGCGCTGAGCCCCGTGGGGCCGGTGAGGGCGGTCGGCGTGGTCGAGATTCCCCTTGCCGCGCTGGCGGGGCGCCGGCTGTTCGCCGAGCGTTTGACCCTGTTTCAGATCGCGGCCGGAGTGGTTACGGCCGCCGGAGTCGTCATGGCCGCGCTCGGCTAGAAATCGCCACGTTTATGCGTTCCCCCTGCCGCTTCGCTCACGAGTTTGAAACAGGTGAGAAGGCTTGGCGAATAGACCTTGAAATCAACGCTTTCGCGGTGCAAACGGGCGGCGTCTCCCACACTCTTCCGGTGGTTGGACGACGGCGCGGCCCGGCGGCGGCGCTCCCGTCGCCGCAGGAAGGCGCAGGGCAGGGCGAGGCGATGATCCGCGTACGCGGGGAATCATGTTGTCCTCTCCCTGATTTGCAGTAGGAGCCTTTTTCTCGTCTGCTCCGTCGATCCGGCGGAAAAGGCTCCGCACCCGTGGTCTCCCCACGGTTTTGACGTCTCGCCCCTTCTACCCCTCAGTCAGGGTTTTCGATGTTCTCTTCCCTCTTCGGCGTCATCTCGAACGACATCGCCATCGACCTGGGCACGGCCAACACCCTGATCTACCAGAAGGGCAAGGGCATCGTGCTGAACGAGCCGTCGGTCGTGGCGCTGCGCAACGTCGGCGGCCGCAAGGTCGTCCACGCCGTCGGCATCGAAGCCAAGCAGATGCTGGGCCGCACGCCGGGCCACATGGAAGCCATCCGCCCGATGCGCGATGGCGTCATCGCCGACTTCGAAGTCGCCGAGGAGATGATCAAGTACTTCATCCGCAAGGTTCACAACCGTAAGGGCTTCGTGAACCCGAAGGTGATCGTGTGCGTGCCGTCGGGCGCCACCGCCGTCGAACGCCGCGCCATCAACGACAGCTGCCTGAACGCCGGCGCCCGCCGCGTCGGCCTGATCGACGAGCCGATGGCCGCCGCCATCGGCGCGGGCCTGCCGATCCACGAGCCGACCGGTTCGATGGTCGTCGACATCGGCGGCGGCACCACCGAAGTGGCCGTTCTGTCGCTGTCGGGCATCGTCTACAGCCGCTCGGTCCGCGTCGGCGGCGACAAGATGGACGAGGCGATCATCAGCTACATGCGTCGCCACCATAACCTGCTGATCGGCGAGACGACCGCCGAGCGCATCAAGAAGGAAATCGGCACCGCCCGCGCGCCGGCCGACGGTGAAGGCCTGTCGATCGACGTCAAGGGCCGCGACCTGATGCAGGGCGTGCCGCGCGAAGTCCGCATCAGCGAGAAGCAGGCCGCCGACGCCCTGGCCGAACCGGTCGGGCAGATCGTCGAAGCCGTGAAGGTGGCCCTGGAAGCCACCCCGCCGGAACTGGCCTCGGACATCGCCGACAAGGGAATCATGCTGACCGGCGGCGGCGCGCTGCTGCGCGGCCTGGACGCCGAGATCCGCGACCACACCGGCCTGCCGGTGACCGTGGCCGACGATCCGCTGTCGTGCGTCGCTCTCGGCTGCGGCAAGGTTCTCGAACATCCCAAGTGGATGAAGGGCGTCCTCGAGTCGACCCTGGCCTAAGCTCAGTACAATCCGCATCGGCGCCGGGGGGCGCCAGGAGAACAGTTCGTGCCCTTTCGTGAAGGTCCGCTCGGCGACCTGAAAGTGCCGCTCACCTGGACCGCGGCCGTGGCGCTCATCGTCGCGGTCGTGATCGCGGTGGCCTTCCTCCTGGCCGACCGGCGTGAGACGCTGCAGCAGCAGGCCTACGGCGTCACCCGCCAGACCGTCGACACGGTGGCCAAGCCGGTCAGCGGCGTCATCGCCGCGCCCGGCCGCTGGACCGGCGTCGGCGTCGACGCCGTGCGCAACTACTTCTTCGCCGGCTCCGAGAACGCTCGCCTGAAGGCCGAGCTGAAGGAGATGCGGGCCTATCGCGACAAATACCTCGCCGTCGTCGACGAGAACGACCGCTACAAGTCGCTGCTGGGCCTGAAGACCGATCCGCCGATCCCGATGGTCGCCGCCCGCGTGGTGGCCGACAGCCGCGGCCCGTTCGCCAACACCCGCCTGGCCGACGCCGGTCGGGAGAAGGGCGTCGTGGTCGGCAATCCGGTGATGAACGAGCGGGGCCTGGTCGGCCGCGTCGTCGGCGTCGCGCCCGGCGCCAGCCGCGTGCTGCTGCTGACCGACATCGCCTCGCGCACGCCGGTGATGATCGACCGCACCAACGCCCGCGCCATCCTGACCGGCGACGGCGGCCCCAACCCGAAGCTCGAATATCTGCGCGGGGCCGATCCGATCCAGCCGGGCGATCGCGTGGTCACCTCCGGCGACGGCGGCGTCGTGCCGCGCGGCCTGCCGGTGGGCGCGGCCGTCAAGGGCCTGGACGGCCGCTGGCGGGTGGTGCTGTTCGCCGACAGCACCTCGATCGACTACATCCGCATCCTGCTGTTCAAGGACTTCTCCCAGCTCGCCGACCAGCAGGCCCTGGCCGCCAAGGTGCTGCCGCCGGTGATCACCGAGAACCCGCAGGACTCCATGCTCGGGCCGACCAAGCCCGCGACGCCCGCTCCCGCGGCCTCCACGACCGCGCCCAAGCCGCCCGCGACGGGGACGACCGCGATGACGGCCCCGAAGCCCGCCGCGCCCAAGCCGGCGACGACAGGGCCGGCGACGACAGGGACGAGCGCCCCGGCGCCGGCGACCGCTCCGGCCAGGACGCCGCAATGACCGGCGCCCGGCCCCTCAACCCGGGGCGCTGGCTGGGCGTCCCCATGCTGTTCGTGGTCCTGGCGACGCTGGCCTTCGCCGCGCCGATCCGCATGTGGGGCCTGCAGCTGCCCGAGCCGGTGTTCGCCATGGTCCCGGCCTTCGCCTGGGCGGTGATCCGCCCGTCGATCCTGGCGCCGTTCGCCCTGCTGGTGCTGGGCCTGTTCCTCGACACCTTCTGGGGCGGGCCGACGGGCCTGTGGGGCCTGTCGCTGCTGGTCGCCTACGCCTCGGTGCTGGCGGCGCGCAACATGCTGACCGGCCAGAGCCGGCCGATGATGTGGGCCTGGTATGCCGGGGCCTGCGCCATCACCATGCTGGCGGGCTTTCTGTTCACGATGATGGACAGCCTGGCCATGCCCAGCCTGGTCGCCGTGTTCTGGCAGTTCCTGGTCACGGCGCTGCTGTTTCCTTTCGCGCACCGGCTGATCGATCGCTTCGAAGACGCCGACGTCCGGTTCCGGTGAGGCGATGAGCGAACCGTCGATCTTCTTCTTCGAGGTCAACGAGCGGCAGGGGGTGTTCCACCGCCGGGCCTTCCTGCTGGGCGGTTTCGCGGGCCTGGGCCTGCTGACCCTGACCGGTCGCCTGGCCCAGCTGCAGCTGGTCGAGGCCCAGCGCTATCAGAAGCTTTCGGCCGGCAACCAGTTCAACTACCGCCTGGTGCCGCCGCCGCGCGGCCTGATCCTCGACCGCAACGGCGTGGCCCTGGCCTCGAACCGCCCGAACTTCCGCCTGATGGTGATCAAGGAGAAGGGCATGGACGTCGAGGCTACCCTCGACGACCTGGCGACCTTGGTGCCGATCGACGGCACGCGCCGCGCCCGCCTCCTCAAGGAGGTCACCAACGCCCCGCGCAAGGCGCCGGTGGTGGTGATGGAGGACATGAGCTGGGAGGAGTTCTCGCGGATCAACATCCGCGCCCCCGAGCTGCCCAACATCAGCGCCGACATGGGCGAGGTGCGGGTCTATCCGTTCGGCGGCGCCTTCGCCCACGTGATCGGCTACGTCGCCAAGGTCTCGGACAAGGACGTCGAGGCGGCCCGCAAGGATCCGACCCAGGATCAGGAGCTGCTGCACAACCCCGGCTTCCGCATCGGCCGCCAGGGCGTGGAGAAGGCCTTCGACCTCGACCTGCGGGGCAGGGCGGGGGCGATCAAGGCCGAGGTGGACGCGCAGGGCCGCGTGGTCAGCCTGGACCCGGCCGGCGACATCCCGCCGACGCCGGGCAAGGAGGTGCGCCTCACCCTCGACGCCGACATCCAGAACCGCGCCCTCGAGGTGATGGGCGAGGAGAGCGGCGCCATCGTGGTGATGGACTGCCGCAACGGCGACCTCTTGGCCATGGTCTCGGCCCCCAGCTTCGACGCCAACCGCTTCGTGAAGGGCCTGTCGGGCGCCGAGTACAAGGCGCTGTCGGAGTACGAGCGCAAGCCGCTGCTCGACAAGGCGATGACCGGCACCTATCCGCCGGGCTCGACCTTCAAGCCGACGGTGGGCCTGGCCGCGCTGACGGCCGGCATCGACCCCGAGGTCCGCATCAACTGCCCGGGCAGCTGGTACTACGGCGGCCGCACCTGGCGGTGCTGGCAGAAGGGCGGCCACGGCCCCCAGAACATGCACGACGCCATCAAGAACTCGTGCGACGTCTACTTTTACCAGACGGCCCTGAAGATCGGGCCGGACGCCATCGCCACCGCCGCCCGCGGCATGGGCTTCGGCCAGGTGTTCGACATCGGCATCCCCGGCCAGAAGAAGGGTATCGTTCCCGACCGCGAGTGGAAGAAGCGGGCCTTCAAGCGCAATCCGGCCAACCAGATCTGGTTTCCGGGCGAGACCCCCAGCTACGGGATCGGGCAGGGCGCGCTGAGCGTCAACGCCCTGCAGCTGGCGACGATGACCGCCCGCATGGCCAACGGCAAGAAGGCCCTGGTGCCTCGGCTGGTCAAGTCGGTGGGCGGGGTCGAGCGGCCCAGCGGCGCCGACGTGCCCGATCTGCCGTTCAGCAAGGAGCACCTCGACTACGTGCGCGGCGGCATGGCCGCGGTGGCCAACGACGTGCGCGGCACGGCCTATCGCCAGAGCCAGCTGGGCCTGGGCGACATCCAGATGGCCGGCAAGACCGGCACGGCCCAGGTGCGCGACTATTCCAAGGTCACCAACCGCAACAACGCCAGCTACACCTGGCGGCTGAAGGACCACAATCTGTTCGTGGCCTTCGCGCCCTATGACGATCCCCGCTACGTGGTGGCGGTGCTGGTCGAGCACGGCGGCATGGGCGGCGCCACCGCCGGCGCCCCGCGCGCCCGCGAGGTGATGCGCGTGGCCCTGCTGAAGGATCCGGAGATCCGCGCCCGCATCGAAAGGCCGATGCCGCTGCCCGAGGCCCCGGTCGAGACCGCCGACGGCGTCGTCGAGGGGGCCGCGCCGGAAGAACCCACCGAGGGCGCGCCGCCACCGCCCGCGCCGACTCCGTCCACGCCGCAAGGAACGCCCCAATGACCCTCAGCGGCGGCCTTTCCCGGCCCGGCGAGCGCGACCGGCCGATCATCAAGTTCATGGAGATCGACTGGACCTTCTGCCTGCTCCTGTGCCTGATCGCGGGCTCGGGGGCGCTGATGCTGTTCTCGATCGCCGGGGCCTCGTGGGAGCCCTGGGCCGATAAGCACCTGCTGCGCTTCGGCATCTATTTCGTGATGATGATCGTGCTGGCCATGATCGACCTGCGCGTCTGGTTCACCCTGGCCTATCCGGTCTACGGCGTGGGCCTGCTGCTGCTGGTGGCGGTTGAGGCGATCGGCGACGTGTCGCTGGGCGCCCAGCGCTGGCTGTCGATCGGCGGCTTCCGCTTCCAGCCGTCCGAGATCATGAAGCTGGGCGTGGTGCTGGCCCTGGCCCGCTACTACCACGGCCTCTCGGCCGACAGCGCCCGGTTCTCATGGCGGCTCCTGATCCCGGCGGCGATGATCGGCGCGCCGGTGCTGCTGGTGGCCCACCAGCCCGACCTCGGCACCGCCATGCTGATCGCCCTGACGGGCCTGGCCATCGTCGTTCTGGCCGGTCTCTCCTGGCGGGTGATCGCCGCCGGCGTCATCGGGGCCCTGGTGGCCATCCCGCCCTTCGTGCTGTTCGTGCTGCACGACTATCAGCGCAAGCGGGTGCTGACCTTCCTCAACCCCGAGGCCGACCAGTCGGGCTCGGGCTATCACATCTACCAGTCGAAGATCGCCCTGGGTTCGGGCGGCCTGTTGGGCAAGGGCTTCGGCCTGGGCTCGCAGAGCCAGCTGAACTTCCTGCCGGAAAAGCAGACCGACTTCATCTTCGCCACCCTGGCCGAGGAGTTCGGCTTCGTCGGCTGCCTGTGGGTGCTGGCCCTCTACGGCGTGGTGATCTTCATGGCCCTGCGCATCGCCTCGATCAGCCACAGCCACTTCGGCCGCCTGGCGGCCTCGGGCGTCACCGCCACCTTCGCCCTCTACGTGCTGATCAACGGGGCCATGGTCATGGGCCTGGCGCCGGTGGTGGGCGTGCCCATGCCGATGCTGTCCTACGGCGGCACCGTGATGATGACGGTGATGATCGGCTTCGGCCTGGTGCAGGCCGTGCGGGTCCACCGCTATACGGAAGTCACCAGCGGCAAGGGCTCGCTGATGTAAGCGAGCGCACCGCGCCGCTTCCTTATTTACGACCGTCAATTGAAGTGGCAAGCTCTCCCATCGTGCGAGTTGGGAGGCTGAATTGAAGCTTTGGTTGATCGGCGCCGCCTTGGCCGCGGTCTTCGCGTCGGGCGCCGCCGAGGCGGGCATGCCCATGCCCATCGAGATGAAATGCGCCGTCGGCGGCGAAAGCTTCACCCATGTCGGCACCGCCTCCTACAGCACCTGGGGGCGGCGGCCCGACGGCAAGCCCTATGGCAGCTGGGAGTTCCCGATGCCGATCCCGACGTGTCCAGGCAACGGCCTGGTCATGTACCGCGAGTTCTCCGCGCCCGAGATCAAGCGGCTGGAGACCCTGATCGCTTCCGACGAGTACAGGCGGCTGGCGCGCGAGGACGCCAGCTACTATCGCGCCGCCTGGCTGGAGACGGCCTTGAAAGGCTGGGAAGATCCCCTGTGGCTGCTGATCCAGGCCAGCTGGCAGGCCGACGGCAAGCCGGAGCTGAAGGCCCGCTATCAGCGCGAGTTCGCCGAGCGGGCCGAGGCCGCGCCCGCGCGGCCGGATGATCTGGAATGGTGGAGCCTGCTGGGGCAGGCGGCCAACAGCCGGCGGGAGCTGGGCCAGTTCGACGCGGCCAAGGCCGACCTCGCCCGGCTGGAGATCGACAAGCGGCTGGCCGCCTTGCCGCCGCCGCCCGCCGCCGGCGTCCAGGAGCCGCAAGAGACGGCCAACCGGCGCGGCCTGCTGGGTTTCCTCGTCCGCCTGCGGGCCGTGACCGACCGCGGCGACGCCTCGTCCGAGCCGATCGACATGATCCCGACGGCGGCGGCGGCCAACCAGTGCCTGGACCTCGAAGCCAAGGGCCAGAGCCACGAGGTCTGCAAGGGCGAACGCGTCGCCAAGCAGATGGAGTTCATGCGCAAGGCCCGGGCCGCGCGCGGCGCGGC
>JASGDR010000493.1:0-3493 GCA_047607095.1 Caulobacter sp. | reverse complement strand
CTCATGCAGCACGACGGCTTCCACTGTGTCGCGCAACAGGAAGTCCAAAAAGCGAAGCGGCGTAGCGTCGGTGTTCAGCGCGGCCAATCGGGAGGTTTCTTCATCGGCGGCATGCCGACTGGTGGTCAGCACGTCGACCATGTAGCCGTCGGGCGTCCGGTAAGTCGCGCTCTTGCCGGGATCGAGTTTCGGCACCGGCGAGAAAGCCGGATCGGCCGCCTTCAGAACCTCGAGAAACGGGCGGTCCAATCCGTCGTCGATAGCCATTGAGATCCCGTAGTCCTGGGCGATGTCGAGGTCGCCCGTTCTTACGGCCTGGGCGGGCAGCGCGAAGCCGAGCAAGGCGCCGTAGGTCTGAAAGGCCACCGTGCCGACCACGGCGGCGCGCAGCCGAAATACGCCGGCCTTGTTCAGAGCCTGCAAAATACGACCCGTCCGCAGGTCGGGCGTGTGCAATCCCGCCGCGCGCAGGGCCCGTACGATCTGCCGGCGCCCGTCGGCGGCGTCGTTGATGGTCTTCGCCGTCCCGATGGCGGCCAGGAGCTCGGGGGTCTCGGGACCGAGATAACGTTCCGAGCGTTCGCCCCGGACCTGTCGTGTTCGGACATACCAGTACGGTCTGCCCCCGCGTTCGCGGCGCAGGAAGCTGGCGCCGTCGCCAAATTCGCCGATCTGCGCCGCGCGAAGCTGATCGATCAGGTCGGCGACATTGGTGTGGATCGCCAGGGGAAGGCGTTGGAGGTTCACGAAAGAAAGTCCTTGCCACCACTTTCAATAAAGTGGTGGCAAAATATCAGAAAATCAACTTTCTAGTGACTTAAAATCACACGATCCGCCCCTCCGCCTTGCCCCAGTAGGCGTCCCGGACCAGCCGCTTGTAGAGCTTGCCCGTGGGGTGCCTGGGCAGTTCGCGGACGAAGTCGACCTGGCGCGGAGCCTTCACGTGGCTGAGGTTGTCCCGGGTAAAGGCCAGCAGTTCGGCGGCCAGTGCCGGGGCGGCGTCGGCCCAGTCCAGCGGCTGGATCACGGCGACGACCTTTTCGCCCATCTCCTCGTCGGGGGCGCCGACCACGGCGGCGTCGGCCACCTTGGGATGGGTGATCAGGAGGTTCTCGATCTCCTGCGGATAGATGTTCACCCCGCCGGAGATGATCATGAAGCTCTTGCGGTCGGTGAGGTAGAGATAGCCGTCCTCGTCGGCCCAGCCGACGTCGCCCAGCGTCGTCCAGCCGTGCTTGTTGTAGCTTTCGGCCGTCTTCTCCGGGGCGTTGTGATAGGTCACGGCCGGGCCGTTGGCGAAATAGACCACGCCCTCGGCGCGGGCGGGCAGGGGATCGCCGGCCTCGTCGCAGATGCGCAGCTCGCCCAACGCCGCCTGGCCCACCGAACCGCGCCGCTCAAGCCAGTTTTCGCTGTCGATCCAGCAGAAGCCGTTGCCCTCGGTGCCGGCGTAGTACTCGTAGATCACCGGGCCCCACCAGGCGATCATCTGCTCCTTGACCGGGATCGGGCAGGGCGCGGCGGCGTGGATCGCCGACCTCATGCTGGAGACGTCGTACCGGGCGCGCACCGCCTCGGGCAGCTTCAGCATCCGCACGAAGTGGGTCGGCACGAACTGGCCGCAGGTGGCCTTGTGCCGTTCGATCAGGGCGAGGGCGGTCTCCGGATCGAACTTCTCCATCACCACGACCGTGCCGCCCAGCTTGTGCACGCTCATGCACCAGCGCAGCGGGGCGGCGTGATAGAGCGGGGCGGGCGAGAGATAGACGCTGTCGCCGTCCAGCCGGAAGAGGTGCTGGGCCATCATCTGCAGGGCCGTGGGCGCGTCGATCGGCGCGCCGTTCAGGGCCGGCTTGACGCCCTTGGGGCGTCCGGTGGTGCCCGACGAATAGAGCATGTCCGAGCCCGAGGTCTCGTCGGCGACCGGCGTCGCGGGCATGGCCGCCCGGGCCGCGTCGAAGTCGCCGTAGGGGGCGAGCGCGCCGTCGACCCGCAGCAGGGCAACGCCCGGGATCAGCGGCGCCAGGCCTTGCGCGACGGCGTCCAGCGCCGGGCCGGCGATCAGCGCCTTGGCTCCGCAGTCCTTGACGATGTACTCGACCTCGGGCGCGGTCAGCTTGGTCGAGATGCAGGTGAAATAGAGCCCCGCCCGCTGGGCCGCCCAGGCGATCTCCAGATAGCGCGGATGGTTGTCGAGCAGGATGGCCACCACGTCGCCGACCGCGAGGCCCATCGACCGGAAGAGCTGCGCCCCCTGGTTGGAGCGATCGTCGAGCTGGCGATAGGTCACCGTCTCGCCCGAGCCGGCCATCACGAAGGCGGGCTTGTCGGGCTGGGCCAGGGCATGGACGCTGGGATGCATGGACGCGCCTTCCTCCGGGGCCGTCCCGCCTAGGCGAGCGCGGCTGTTTCTCTCCCTGAAGCCGTCCGCGTGTGTCCCGCATGATCGGCGTTCAGGTGGAGCATGCTTCAAGCGCCGACTGTCGTGCAAGTTGCCGTAGGGGCGCCGTTGGCGACGGCGCAATCCTGGGTGATCGTGCCGCAAAAGAACGATGTTCATCGGGAGGCGCGGATGGAACTGATCAGCAAGACGGTGGTGGACGGCCGCCCGGGCCCCGGCGCGCCGGCGGCCTATCCCACCCTCGACGGCGTCGACCTGGCCGACATCTTCCGCTTCGCCAAGGGCCAGCCCTTCGCCGACTTCGCGCGGATGCGGAAGGAGGCGCCGGTCATGTGGCATTCCGAGCCCTTCGGCGGGCCGGGTTTCTGGGCGGTCACCCGCTATGACGACGTCATGCGGGTCAACGGCGACCCCGAGACCTTCTCGTCGCAGAAGGGCGGGATCCTGATGTCGATGGGGCCGCCCGACAAGCGCCACGCCCTGCTGTTCCGGGCGACCATGGACACCATGATCAATCTCGACGCGCCGCATCACCTGCAGCTGCGCCGCGAGCACATGCCCTATTTCACCGCCTCCTATCTGCGGGGCCTGACCGAGAAGGTCAGGGGAGAGGTCACGCGGCTGCTCGACGAGATGGAGCCGCTGCTGGCCGGCGGCGCCGAGATCGACATGGTCGAGCGCTTCTCGTCGATCCTGCCGCTGTTCACCCTGTGCGAGATCCTGGGCGTGCCGCCCGAGGACCGGGGGCGGTTCCTGCGCTGGATGCACTATCTGGAGCGGGCCCAGGACCTGGCCGTGCAGCAGGCCATGGCGCCGATCACGCCGACGCTGGAGCTGATGCAGTTCGTGGCCGACTTCAACGAGAACGTCGAAGAGATGTTCGACTACGGCCGCACCATGCTGCTCAAGCGCCGGGAGGATCCGAAGCAGGACCTGATGACCGCCATCGCCCGGGCCCAGGTGGACGGCGACCTGCTGGCCGACGAGTACCTGGACGGCTCGTGGCTGCTGATCGTGTTCGCCGGCAACGACACCACCCGCAACACCCTGTCGGGCGCGATGAAGCTGCTGACCGAGTTCCCCGAGCAGAGG